>JAFRNO010000340.1 GCA_017430155.1 Kiritimatiellia bacterium
AGGAAGGTCGCAGGTGTCAACCTGCGGCCTTTCTTTATTTTTGTCGCGGGCGAGCGGGACGCCCCCCTATTAATACTCTAGATTTTGTACATGCGGTAGGGCTACGCATCCTGCGTGACCGGGTTTTGCAACTCGCTCTGTAGATTCAAGGCAATTGTTTTCGTTCCCATAAATAGGATGTGCCGATGGATGGAAATTGATTTTTTCTATTTGTTTTCCGCTTGCAATCGGCACAATCTTATTATAAACTTATTGCGATTTGTTGGAGAAGGAAGAAGGATGCCTAACCTTGCTGAAGAAGCTTGACATAAAGATCGTCATTTTGACGATTTGCGCGCTCGTTTTATCTTCTTATATCGGGTGTAGGCCGAAGGAAGCAGACCCTTCGAACGCGAAGCCTTCTGCGGCCGAGAAGAAGCCCGCGAAGAAGAAAAAGGCGAAGAAGCCCGTGGCGGTGATTGATACGTTGGCACCGACATCCGTGATTGCGCGCGTCAATGGTGAGGACATCACTAAAGGCGAGTTTGCGACATGGGAGCGCATGCGCGTGAGAGCGTGGGCGATCTCAAAGGGCTGGAAACCCGAGACAGTCAATGCGGAGACGCGGAAGTTCCTGCTCCAGAACCGTGCGCGTACGCTCGGCGAATTGGTGAAGTATACCTTGATCGGGCAGCATGCACGCGCCAAGGGGATTGAGCCTGATGCCAAGGAAATTGCCGCCCAGGAGCGCAAGTTGCTCCGTCTCATCAAGAAGCCGAAAGCCTCTTTCGCGGACGTGGCGGCGTCTCTTGGCGAGGCGGAGGGCAAGGTATTTGCCCGCATGGCGCGCGAGGACGCCTTGACGATGGCGGTTCTCGTGCATTCCACCTCCAATGACCTCTACCATGTGACGGCCCAGGAGTTCACGAACCGCGTTGAGTTCGTGAAGAAGTGGAACGAGCGGACGGACGCGACGAATGCCGCCGTGCGCGCGCGTGCGCTTCAGGCGAAGAAGGAGATTCTGGCGGGGGCGTTTTTCGCGGACGTCGCGAAGAAGTACGCGGATTTCGCGCCCGAGGACGGCGAGGCGTGGGAGACGTTCCACCTAGACGAGTTCGACGGCGACGATCCGCTCGGCCAGTGGCTCGCGCGTTCGGACACGGGCGACATCTCCGATCCGCTTGACCTGGATGACGGTATCTCCATCGTGGGACTCAAGTTGAAGTACGAGAGTGACATTTCCGAGTCGAACAAGCCGCCGGTCTATGCCTACGAGGTCGTGCGCTGTCCGTTCTACGCCTACGAGCGCCAGGACGACTTCGAGGGCGACCGCAAGGCGATTGAGGAAGACATCATCGAGAACCGCCGCCAGCTGGCGATGAAGGAGCTTCATGCCAGCCTGACGAAGGATGCGAAGATCGAGTTCCCGTGCGGCAACAACCTGTTCTATCCACGCGACAAGAAGAATCCGAAGAAAAAGAAAGCGGCTCCCGCAAAGGGAGAGGCGAAGACAGCGGTCGCGGAGCCCGCCAAGGCCGCCAAGGAGGCCCCTCCGGCCGCCAAGAAGGCCTCTCCGCCATCAGTTTCAGCGAAAGAAAAGAAGGAAACCAAGTAACCTGTAAGAGTGGATTCGTGTATTCTGCACGGAAACTCGTATGACGAAAGGACGAGAGACATGAAAACGATCAAACGAGCGCTGCTACTCGCCGTGGCGGCTTTAGTCTGCCAATGCTGGGCGGGCCCTACCTCGACGCTTTTGAAGAACCGGGCGTCGTACAATGCAGACGTCGCGACCGCAGTGGCGCAGGGCAAGTGGTTGGCGAACTTCGTCAAGGCGAAGAAATGGGCGACCGCCAACAAAGTGCCGCTCGTGGCCGTGTGGTCCAACGGCGACTCCTGCGGGCACTGCACCACGTTCGAGAACGTGGTGAATTCGTCGAAGTTCAGGGCCTACATGAAATCCAGCGGCGTGGCGTTTTATTTCATCTACTCGGGAGATCATGGCGACGGTACGACGTCCAAGAGCGGCAAGAAGGCCGATGACGGAACGATTGGCAAAAGCATCTTCCACTGGATCCGGCATAACGAGATCACGGCCTACCCGTTCGTGCGTATCTACTGGCCGGCGGGGAAAGTGGACATCTGGACCGATGGCGACAAGATCGACGGCAAGAAGAGCGGCGATGCAAACATCAAGCAGTCCATTGCATACTTCGAGAATAAACTGAAGAAGTTCAAGCCCACGCCGCCCACGCCGAAGTACACGGGTGCCGAATTCGCCGTGGGCGACACGGAATCCGACCGCCTTGAAGCCGAAATCGGCACGACCACGCAGGTGGAGCTGCCGCTGACGCGTGCGAGCGCGGCGGTGTCCTCGACCTCGACCAACTCGTTGGTGATTACGTATCCCGGCGCGGCGCCGACGACGAATGTCATCTACTGGGCGAAGGGCGAGGCGGAGACGAACCTGACCGTGAACATTCCCGCGACGTTGACGGCCCCGAATGCGCAGATCGAGCTTCTGCTTCTGGATGCGGCGGGCAAGGCCGTGGCGACCAGTCACGTCACGGCGGTGTCCGCTCCCGCGAACGCGCCCGCGAATCCGCTGTGGATTGGCGAGAGAACAACCGACACACTTGCCTGGGGCGAATGGACGATGGATATCGACGTCGCCACGAACAAGGTGAACGCCTATAACGCCGGCACGGGCAACTCGACCGCCGGCAGCGGCGCGGCCCTGATGGGCGCCGCGTCCGACAAGGACCGCGCCTACACGCTCGTGCTGCTCGAAGGCGCGCTCTGGTGCCCCGACTGCAAGAGGACGGACGACAACCTCTTCCTCCAGCAGAAGTTCAAGACATGGGCGCAGGAGAACAAGGTCGCGCTCGTCGCGCTTGACCTGCCGTCCGCGGACGACACGGCGTCCACGGCCCCCTGCCTCCTCTCGACCGACAAGGCGCTGAGCTATTCCATGGGCGTGACGGCCAGCGGCGCGTCGTATCTCTCGCGCAAGA
>JAFRNO010000341.1 GCA_017430155.1 Kiritimatiellia bacterium
CCACAGCCAGCGCTGGCCGGGTTTCGTGAACACGATGCGACTCTCCGCCGCCAGACTCGCGCACGACCACGCAACGGTCACGGCGAGAAGTCCTATCTTCGCGGCATGCCTCATAAATTCCTTCCGAGATCAGCAGCAGAGGAAATCCCGCACGCCGGCGATGCGCATGGACTCGTCCTGCGCCGTGGGCGTGTACAGCTTGAAGGCGAACCCGCCGGGGTTGACCTTGACGACGGCGTGTCCCTCCGGCGCAAGGAATCCGGACAGGCCGAGTTGATCGAACTGCCGCTTCCTGAACTCGGGTATGGCGCCGTACGCAACCACGGGCCGGATGGACCTGCCGCCGTCAACGGCGTAGTTTTCCGACGCCGTCATGCGTCCGAGAGAGAGGGGGTTCTGCTGGTTCGGGCTCCAGGCGCTCGACAGGAAGAGCTGCGGCTTCGTCGACTTGACGAAGGCGTCGCGCATCGAAGGGAAGAAGGCGTGGTGGTTCGTCTTGCAGACGCAGACGGGCCCCACCACCTCGCCGACCCGTTCCTCGTAGCTGGACTTCTTTCCGTCCGCGCCCACGAAATCCCCTTCCAGGTCGCCGCCCGTGAAATAGGTGAAGCCGCCGTAGCGGATGCGGATCGCCGACGAGAGGGGATTTTCGTTGATGTACTTCTGGCCGGTCTGCTTCACGTGCTCGCCCGCCACGTCGACGAGACTTTTCTTCCCGTCCCACATCACGCCGTTCGCCGCGATGTTGCGGATCTCGAAAACTCGCTTGTAGTAGCCGGTCGGATCATGCTGCAGATGGATCTGGTCCTTGGCGCCGACCTTGAACGGCTCGCGCTTCATGCCGGCCTTCACCGCAGGCTCCAGCCATTTCTGGAAGACGTCAAAGTCTGCGTCGTCCACGTCCCGCCTGTATTGCCCCACGTTCGGATACTGGTGGTCGTAGTAGTTCAGGAAGCAGAACGACTCCGCCACGTCGGGAATTCCGGCAAAATGGTCGGAATGCCAATGCGAGACCATGAGATAGTCGATCTCGCGCTGCGGGATCAGACGCTTGATGTAGCGGCCCACCCACTCGCCGGCCCGCCGCTCGCCCGAGGGCATCGGCGGGAGCGCCTCGGCGTATCCCGGCTTCCGCTTCTTCACGTGCCCGCAGTCGAGCAGCATCGTGGTCCCGTCCGGGAAGATCATAAACGTGTTCTCGGACGTGCCCGTGTGGATGAAGTGGATGTCCAGCTCGCCGGACTTCCACCAGGGGTAGACGCATCCGACCGCGTCCCCGACCGTCGCGCATCCTCCGACGACGCCCAAGGCCGCCGTCGCCAGCGAATTGGAGAGGAACTCTCTTCTGTTCATTTTCATGGACGAAACCTCCTGTTGTCGATTCCCGAAATCCGGCCGTCAGTCGACGAGACGGAACGTGAAGATCACCGGCGAGTGGTCGGAGACCTCCAGCGCGTCCTGTGCGCGGTCGACGACGAGCGCGACCGGCGCGACGCCGTTCGTCGTGTAGTGCACGTGGTCGAGCGAGTTCTTCGGATCGCCCGCCTCGGGACGGATCCAGCCGCGGTAGTTCCCGACCGCGTCGCGGCGAGGGTCGCCGTGGTTGGAGGAATACGGCGAAGCGCCGGGGACCGTGTACTGCGCGTCGGCATAACCCGCCCTCTCCCAGTCGGGAAGCGGTGTCACAAGCCCCTGCTCCATGTGCGCGCGCGTGCAGTTCAGGTCGCCGCCGCCCACCACGGGACAATTGTACTTCTTCTGGAGCTCGGCCATCTTCGCGAGCAGCTCCCGCGCGTTGCGCACGCGCATCTCCTGGTCTTCTGGCTTCTTCCACTTCCACCAGAGATGCGTGGAGTAGGCGATCAGCTTCCGGCCGGTGGCCTTGTCGCGGAACACGCCCCAGCCGAAGCCCTTCGAGCCTTCGGGGTTGTCGGCGTAGACGTGCGTGCCGCCCTCGATGAGCTCCAGGCGGCTCTTGCGCCAGAGGAGCGGATTGTACTCCATCTTGGGGTTCCCCTCGTTGCGCACGATTCCGTAGTCCCCGCCCAGCTTCTCGAAGAGACGCGAGCTCCAGAACTCCGGCATCGCCTCCTGCATGCCCACGAGGTCGGGCGCATTGCGCAGCACGTATCCGGCCTGCTTGAGGTCGCGCTCAAATACGGGATTGCCGAAATAGTTGCCCCAGATGTTGAAGGCCATGTACTTCAGCTCCCCGCGCGCCGCGGCGTCACCCTTCCCGAGGCAGGCGAGCTGGAGGTCGTCCGAGAGGAAGTCGCGCGTCACGTCATCCACGAGCGAGAAGCGGTTGCCGTCGTTGGGCGTGGAGAGATAGTTCCACACGCTCCACGGGATGCCGGCCTCCTTGCAGACCGCCACCACGTCGCGCATGTAGTCCGCGCGCGCCATCGGGTTCATGTGGCGGATCGTGCCGAACTCGCCGTTCCAGAGGATCTTGTCCGAATGCGCCGCGGCCCAGTCGACCGCCGGCTTCAGCGCCTTGCGCACGTAGTCTGTGCCCGGGTACGGCACCTCGTCGTTCTGGTAGAGCGGACCCGCCTGCAGCACGCCGCGCTGATGCGTGAAGTGGTGCGGGTTGTACATGTGGAACGTGTAGACGACGCGCGGGTCGTCCCAGACCTGGAGGGCGGCGAGCTTGTCCGGCGAGTTCCAGCACGTGGAGCCGACCACCACCCAGCGGTCGGGGTTGGCCGCGCGGATGGCCTTGAGCGTGCGGTCTGCAAGGCTGTTCCACTTCTCCGGGTCGACGTCGCGCACCTCGTTCAGCAGCTCGAAGGCGACCTCGGGCGCGTCGTGGAGGCGGCGCTCGATCTC
>JAFRNO010000342.1 GCA_017430155.1 Kiritimatiellia bacterium
GCCGTGATCGCGCGCTATGCGCAGCAGGTGAACGGCATCGACTACTGGGCGCTCACGAAGCTCGACGTGCTGGACACGATTCCCAAGATCAAGATCTGCGTCGCGTACGAGCTGGACGGAAAGCGGATCGACACGATCCCCTCTTCCGCAAGCGACCTCGCGCGCGTGAAGCCGATCTACGAGGAGATGGAAGGTTGGATGTGCAAGACCTCCGACATCACCCGTATTGAGGATCTTCCGCCGAAGGCGAAGGCCTACGTGGACCGTCTCGTGGAGCTGTCGGGCGCGAAGCTCGGCATCCTCTCCATCGGCCCCGCCCGTGAATCAACCATCCGGATCGCCTTGTGAATCCCGTTCTCAAACGCACGCTGTCGGGGCTGGCCGTCGGGGCGGGAGTCGTCGCGATCTTCCTGTGATGCCCGCTGCGGGCGGTGCTGCCGCTCGTCGTGGCGCTGTCCGCGCTCGTGCAGCTGGAGTTCTACCAGATGGCGCGGGCGCGCGAGCCGGCTGCGGGCGTGGGCCTGCTGCTGGGGACGCTCTGGCTGACGGCCGTGGGCCTGTTCGGGTTCGGCGACGGGCTGGTGCAGCTGCTGCTGGTGTTGCCCGCGGCCATTGTGCTGACGACGTTCGGCCTCTGCCTGTGGGTCCTGTTCCGGCCGCGCTTCACCCAGCCGATCAGCTCGGTGGCCACCACGCTGTTCGGGTTCTTCTACGTGCCGTTCCTGCTCGGATTCTTCCTCCTCACGGCGCAGCTGGGGGCGCGGGGCGTGTGGGGCGGCGTGCCGGAATCCTGGACGCGCCACGGACTCTATACGTTGCTGGCGGTCATCGCGACGGCGAAGTTCTCGGACACGGGCGGATTCGCGTTCGGCACGGCGTTCGGGAAGCACAAGATGTGTCCGACGATCTCGCCCAAGAAGTCGTGGGAGGGCCTCGTGGGCTCGATGCTCTTCTCGGCCGCGACGGCGTGCGTGTGCCTTGCGCTCGCGCGCCGGTTCGGCTGGGGGGAGACCGTGCGCTTCTGGGACGCGCTGAACTACCCGGGCGCGTGCGCGTGCGGCGCGGCGACGGCGTTGCTGGCGACGGCGGGCGATCTCGTCGAGTCGCGTTTCAAGCGCGCGTGCGGCGTGAAGGACTCCGCCACGTTCATGCCGGCGGGCATGGGCGGGTTCCTCGACATGTTCGACTCGATCCTCTTCATCCCCGCGCTCGCGTACTTCCCCTTGTTCGTCGTCAATCTCGCCGCCGGCAGCCTGATGTGAGGTTTCTTGTTCACAGACGGGATGCGGTATGGTATAATTATGCCATTCATCACCCCTTAGGAGGTTAAAAACACATGTCGAACAAATCATTGGTCGCGGTGCTAGCCGCGACGTGCGCGTTGGCCGCGGCGGCAGATACGCTCGTGTTCAAGAGCGGTTCCCGCCTTGAAGGCGAATTGGTGCGCATCGTGGGCGAAGAGGTCACCTTCAAGTCCGAGGACGTCGGCGAGGTGAAGGTCAAGAGGGACAAGCTCGCCTCCATCGAGGCGAAGGAGTCCGCAACCGTCCAGTACAACGACCGTTCGCGCCGCGATGGCGTGGTGGCCATGAAGGACGGCAAGTACACGCTCAACAAGGAAGAGCTTGACATGGGCGACGTCAAGGCCGTCAATCCCGAAGAGGAGGCCTGGCACGGCAGCGTGGGCTTCAGCGGCACGGCCGCGCGCGGCAACACGGTGAGCGAGAAGGCCACGGTGCTCGCGGACCTCAACCGCCGCTGGGAGACGGACCGCCTGACGGCGAACTTCGGCTACTACTTCGCGCAGAACGGCACCAGCCGCGACAACAAGGAGAAGACGGAGGACCGCATCGACCTCGGCTCGCAGTTCGACCACTTCTGGGCGACGAAGGTCTACTCCTACGTCAACGGCCGGTACGAGCGCGACGGCATCAACGACCTGCAGTACCGTTACCGCGCCGGTTTGGGCATGGGCTACCAGTGGCTTGACGGGCAGGCGTTCGAGTCTACCGGCAAGTGGTCCTTCAACCAGGAGGTCGGCCTCACCTACATCAAGGAGAAGTACGAGCACGCCTCGGACGACGACCGTTGCGCGTTCCGCTATGCGCACCATGCCGCGTGGACGCCCCGCTGGGTCGACAAGCTCACCTTCACGCACAACTTCGAGTACCTGCCCGACGTGAGCGACTGGGCGGACGCCTACCTGATCGACGCCGATGTCGGCTGCGAATACGCGCTGGACGCCGCGTGGATGCTCCTCGGCAAGATCGAGTGGGACTACAACTCGGAGCCCGGCCCGCACACGAAGCACAGCGACTTCCGCTACACGCTCGGCCTCGGCTACAAGTGGTAATCGCCTTCGCATACCCGCCACTGCCCTCGGAGAGGGGCGTTCCGCTCCTCTCCCAGAACCGGCAGTTCCAGTGGTTCTCGCGCCCCACCTACATCTTCCCCGTCGTGCCCGCCACCGCGGCCACGATGGCGAAGAAGGCGGGGCACGATGCTGTCTGGCTTGACGGCATCGCGGAGGAGTGGACGCCCGAGGCGTTCGAGCGCCGGCTTGCCGACGCGAAGCCGGACGTCGTCGTGGTCGAGACGAAGACGCCCGTCGTCAAGCGCCACTGGAAATGGGTGGAGGCGTTCAAGTCCACGCCCGCGGGCGCGCACGCGAAGGTCGTGCTCGTGGGCGACCACGTGACGGCGCTGCCGGACGAGACGATGTCCGCCTGCCCCGTCGACTACATCCTCACGGGCGGCGACTGGGACTTCCTCCTCATGAACCTCGTCTCGTCGGGCTTCGATCCGGCGCAGTTCGAGCCCGGCATCTGGTACCGCGCGGACGGCGAGGTGAGGAACACGGGCCGCTTCAAGCTCGACCACGACCTCAACGCCGCCCCTTGGATCGACCGCGACCTCTGCAACTGGAAGCTCTACGCCGTGAAGAACGGCAACTTCCGCCGCACGCCCGGCACGTACATCATGTCCGGACGCGACTGCTGGCACGCGAAATGCACCTTCTGCAGCTGGACGACGCTCTATCCAACCTACCGCACGCGCGACCCGATCGACGTCGCCGACGAGATCGAGGACCTCGTGAACCGCTACGGCGTGAAGGAGATCATGGACGACTCCGGCTCGCTGCCCGTCGGCTCGTGGCTCACGACGTTCTGCAACGAGATCATCAAGCGCGGTCTCCAGAAACGCGTGCGCATCGACTGCAACATGCGTTTCGGGCGCCTTACGTTCGACGACTACATGCTCATGCGCCAGGCCGGATTCCGCCTCGTCCTGTTCGGCGTGGAGTCCGCCAACCAGTACACGCTCGACCGCTTCTGCAAGGCGCTCAAGGTGGAGGACGTCGAAAAGGGCGCCGAGTGGGCGCATAAGGCAGGGCTCGACGTACATTTGACTTTCATGTTCGGACACGCCTGGGAGGGTCCGAAGGAGATCGCCAACACGGTGTGCCTCGCGCGCAAGATGCTTGCGAAGGGATGGGCGTCCACGCTCCAGTGCACGATTACGATCCCCTACCCCGGCACGCCGCTCTTCAAGGAGCTGAAGGAGAGCGACGGACTCACGACGCTCGACTGGGACGAATACGACATGCGTCGCCAGATCACGAAGACGCCGCTCGTCTCCGAGGACGAGATCAAGAAGGCCGTGCGCCGGGTCTACAGCGGCTTCTTCCAGCCCCAGGCGCTGCTGCGCCGTCTGCTCTCCACGCGCACGCTTTTCGATTTCGGCTTCTACTACCGCGGAATCCGATCATTGCTCGGGCATCTGTTCGATTTCCGCAAAACATAAGGAGATTCCATGCAGAAACTCGCAACCCTCGTCTCCCTCGCCGTGCTCGCGGCGGGCGGCGCCGACCTCAAGATGCAGAACATTGCCCATCGCGGCATGTGGGACAAGGAGGTCCCGCAGAACACCGTGGAGGCCATCCAGCGCGCGTACGATTCCGGCGCGACGTGGGTGGAGACGGACTTCCACCACACGAAGGCCGGCCAGATGGTGTGCATGCACGCGGAAGGCGAGCTGAGGAAATACACGGGCTGCACGAAGAAGGTGAAGGACCTCACGCCCGAGGACCTCGCCACGCTGAACCTCGGCACGCAGGACAACCTGCCGAAGGTCTACCGCATCCCGCTCCTCGACCAGGTGCTCGCCGTGGTGCCGAAGCACGGCGTCCTGCAGGCGGAGATCAAGGGCTACTCGCCGCAGTACGCGGACATCTTCGACAAGGCGGTGAAGGCGCACGGCCTCACGGAGAAGAACATCGTCGTCTCGTCGGTCCACTACGAGGCGCTGAAGGACTTCAAGGCGCGCTACCCGAAGTACCGCACGGTGTGGTTGACGAGCGTCTCGACGAAGAAGTCGAAGAAGCCTTTCGTGGTTCAGGACTACATCGCGAAGTGCAAGGCGGCGAACATCGAGGTGTTCTGCCCCGGCTGCGGCTCCACGAAGGGCGTGATGACGCCGGCCGACGCGGACGCCGTGCGCGCGGCGGGCCTCGAGTTCCGCATGTTCGGCGTGAACTCGCTCGACGACCTCAAACAGGCCAAGGCGCTCGGCGTGGTCGGCTTCACGTGCAATCACTGGCTGAAGGCCTTCGACTGGGCGAAGGAACTCGGCGGCGTGACGCTGATCAAATAAGCAGGTGAAGGTAAGGCATACAGCAATATTGACGGGAGCGGCATTTCTTGTCGCAACGGCCTGCGGGGGCGACGTTGTGACAGGCGTGCCGACGATGCGTAAGGCCTGTATGGAGGTAGGTTATGGGTGGTCATTAAGTGTCGTTACGGAGAGATGACCTCTTTCGCTAAATTCCCGTGTCGCTAAATTCCCGTTGACGCGCGGGAAGGGGAAATGCTAACATACGCCCCATGAAACGTTCTCTCTCGCTTCTTCTGTCGGCGGGCTGCGCCTTCGGCGCGTTCGCCGTTGACCCATTGCCCAAGGCGCCGCCCGAGGGCGGCAGCCGCGCCGCGCGGTTCGCGAACCCGCCCGCGTCCGCGCGCATCCTGCCGCTCCACCACGGACGGCCCAACAACAGGAAGGCGAACGACGCCGAGCTGCGGAACCTGATGCTGGACGGCTTCGGCGGCATGGCGTGCAACGTGAGCTTCGGCACGAACTACCTCGACTCGGCGGCCGACTGGGACACGATGCGCTACGTGGTGAAGGAGGCGAAGGCGGCGGGGATGACGCTCTGGCTCTACGATGAGAACGGCTATCCCTCCGGCACGGCGCGCGACAAGACGATGCGCAGCCATCCCGAATGGCAGGCGCGTGGCGTGCTCGTGGCCGCCACGAACGTCGCCGCCGGCGCGCGTGCGGAACTGGCGCTTCCGCCCGGCACGTTCAGAAGGGCCGTGGCGTGCCCGATGAAGGCCGGCCGTCCCGATACGGACGCCGCCGTGGACATCGGCGCCGGCGCGAAGGACGGCAAGGTGCAGTGGACCGCCCCCGACCAGGGACCCGCCCAGTGGCGCGTGATCGGCGTCACGGAGGACTACCTCTACGAATCCACACACTCCGCGCTGAGCCTCGCCCTCAAGCAGCCCTACATCAACCTGCTCATGCGCGAGCCGACCGCGCGCTTCATCGAGCTCACGCACGACCGCTACGCGAAGGAGCTGGGTGCGGACCTGAAGGTGTTCACGTCCACGTTCACGGACGAGCCGTCGCTCATGAGCAGCTGGCTGCGTCCGATGCCGTACTACGTGCTGCCGTGGTGCCCCGACCTGCCCGCCGACTACCGCGCGCGCACGGGGCGCGACCTGCTCGCCGACGTGCCGGCCATCGTCTTCGAGAACGCGTCCGGCACCACGCCAAGGCTCCGCTACGATTTCTGGAACCTGGTGGGCGACCGCGTGTCGAGGAACCACATGGGCCAGCTCACCGAATGGGCCACGCGGCACGGCATCCTCTCGGGCGGACACCTCCTCGCCGAGGAGGGGCTTTCCTCCCACGTGCCGTACTACGGCGACTTCTTCCGCTGCCTCCGCGCGCTGAGCGCGCCGAGCATCGACTGCCTCACGAGCATCCCCTCCACCGTGCCGTGGATCACGGCGCAGTTCGGCGGGAGCGCGGGCGCGCTCAACGGCAGCCGCTACGTGATGTGCGAGGCGTCCGACCATGCGCAGAAGTGGCGCCGTCCGGGCGACACGCGTCCGGTCTACCAGGTGAGCGAGGACGAGGTCGTCGGCTCGCTCAACCGCCTCGTCTGGGGCGGCGTGAACACGTTCACGAGCTACTACCGCTGGGGACCGTTCAAGCGCGAGCAGATCAACCGCATCAACACGACGATCGGCCGCACGATCACGCTGATGGCGGAAGGGCAGAACGGCGCCGAGGTGGCGCTGCTCTATCCGGCGGAGGCGCTGATGTCCACGTATCGCCCGGGCCTGCACGGCGGCGGCGGGCCGGACAACATGCGCGTGGCGTCGTGTTTCCGCAGCTGCGGTGCGTCGCTCTTCGAGGGGCACCGCGCGTTCATGTTCGTGGACGCCCCGTCGCTCGCGGAGGCGAAGGTGTCGGGCGACGCGCTCGTGCGCGGCGACCTGCGCTGGCGCGTGGTGGTGCTGCCGCAGGCGACGACGCTCTCTTCGGCGGCCCTGCGCAACGTATACGCCTTCTGGAAGGCCGGTGGCGCGGTGGTGGCGGTGGGCGCCTGCCCCGCGAACAGCGAGGCGGCGTTCCCCGACGCGACGGCGGCGCGACTCTGCTTGGAGATGTTCGGGGAGGGCGCGCTGAGCCGTTCGTTCAGCGCGGCGCGCAACGCGTCCGGCGGGTGTGGTATATTCCTCGCAGGACAGCAGACCGCGATTCTCTCCGACGTGCTGGACATGATCCTGGAGCCGCCTGTGACGATCACGGTGAACGCCGAGAAGGCCGCGCTACGCGTGGCGCGCCGGCGGACGGCGGAAGGGGACGTGGTGCTTGTGCTGAACGATTCGCCCGATGCCTGGCGCGGGACGGTGCGTCTTGCAGGCAACGCATCGTGCGAGCTGTGGGATCCGCGCACGGGCGCGCATGGGCCCGCCGCCGAGACGGCGGCTCCCCATATTGCGCTCGACCTGCCACCGTTCGGCGCCGTGCTCCTCACGACGGCTCAGCCGCTCGCACAGGCGCGCCGGGATTTCGACGAGAAGAAATTCCAACCGACGATGATGCCGCTCGGCGCGCCCGTGAAGGAGGTGGGCGCGCCCTCGCGTGCGCGCGACGTGAAGGCGGAGCACCGAGTCAATCCGGACGGCTCGGCTTGGGCGCGGGCGCACATCCTGAAGGGCGGTGTGGACACGTTCATGTTCCTGCCGTTCGTCTACGGGACCTCGCCCTACGTGGACGGCATGCGCGGCATCACGTTCGAGACGGACGTGAAGGACGCCCAGCCGCACGCACCGGAGCTGCTCGTGTTCGCCGCGATGGAGGATGGCTCGATGTACCTCGCGCATTGCGGGCGGACGCTCGCCGACAAGGGCCGCGAGCGGTCGTACGTGCCGTTCTCGTCCTTTGGACGCCACGGCGCGTCGGGCAAGACGGCTGTGTTCGATCCCGAGAAGGTTCGCCAGTTCCGCATCGGCTTCGGCGGCTACTTCGGCGAGGCGGGGCAGACGATCTCTCTTGAGATCACGCCGCCCGTCGGTTATCGTTGATCTCCCTAAAACGTTCTTTCATGGTATAATACGCGTCAGCCATGATCAGGACGTTGACGGTTTTCTACCTCCACAAGCCGCACCGGCAGGACGCCAAGAACCTGCCGGTGGTGGAGTATGGTCTCTCGGACGCCTTTCGCGAATTCTGCCGCGAGACGTTCGACGCGCGGGCGCCGCTCGACTACCCGCCGCTGAAGCTCGTGACGGTCCACGCGCCGGACGACCTTGCGCGGGCGCTCTTCACGAGCGGCGGACCGCGCGGGGTGTTGACGGACGCGGGGCGCGCCTGCTGCCTCTTTCTCATCGACGACGAATTCATGTCCGCCGACATCGAGGGGCGGTCCCTGCGCGCGTGGATGAAGCTCTTCTTCCCCGCCATCCCGAAGGTGGTGGTCACGTGGCGGGGGCATGCCGAGGTGGCGATCCCGGCGCGCCGCTGGACGAAGAAGGACGTTGCCGTCTTCACGCATCCGGCGAAATGCCACGAACGGATCGTCCACCTCTTCAAGAGCTTCTGGATGCCGCGCTTCTCGTCGGCGCTGAAGCAGTACGTGAGGACGAAGGCCGGCACGAACTGGCACACGCCCGGCCACAACGGCGGGCGCGCCTTCTCCACGTCGCCGTTCCTGCGCGGGTTCTTCGACTCGTTCGGCGGCACGATCTTCCGCACCGACCTCTCCGTATCGGTGGAGTCGCTGGGCGACCTCTCCAGCCCCGAGGCGCGCACGCCCCTCTCCGAGGCGCAGAAACTCACGAGCGAGATATTCGGCACGGCGCAGAGCTGCTACATCACGAACGGCACGTCCACCTCCAACAAGGCGATGCTGATGACGCTGCTGCGCCCGGGCGAGACGGTGCTGATCGACCGCAACTGCCACAAGAGCGTCCACCACGCCGTGGTGACCTCCGGCGCCGTGCCGCGC
>JAFRNO010000343.1 GCA_017430155.1 Kiritimatiellia bacterium
AACTGGGAAAGCCGCCTTCCAGGCGGCGGGGCCCTTTGCAGCCCGCGTTCGGCGTTTGCGGTGAGCGGCCTGTTTTGCTATACTTTGCGCTGCAAGGAGACAGCGGCGCTTTCATGGAAGAGGAAAAGAAGATCAAGTTCCCCACCACAGGGATACATGACTTCCCGAGCCTGATACTCGGGGGCAAGGGCAAGTACATCGACAAGACGGACCTGCTCTACGAACTGTGCAATGACGCGGACCAGCAGCTCTTCATCTCACGTCCGCGCCGGTTCGGCAAGTCGCTCATGCTCTCGACCCTGAAGGCGATGTTCGAGGGGCGGCGCGACCTGTTCAAGGGACTTGCCATCGACAAGCTACCGTGGGAGGGATGGGACACGCCCACGCCCGTGTACAGCTTCACGATGGCGGATGCGGTGGGCGAGACGTACGACGAATTCAAGGAACAGCTCGCGGAGGTCGTCCGGCAGCTCTTTGCGGACGCGAAGATCCCGTTCCCGCGGGCGGGCACCGCTGCCGGGAAGTTCGGAAGATTCCTCCAGGCCGCCGCGAAGAAGTCGAAGACAGGGCAGATCGTCGTCCTGATCGACGAGTACGACGAGCCTGTCGCAAAGTTCCTCGATGACATCAAGACGCTCAACAAGGTGCGGTCCGTCCTGCACGACTTCTACGAGAAGCTGAAGATCAACTCCGGCTCGATCCGCTTCCTTCTGATGACGGGCGTCACGAAACTGACGAAGCTTTCCGTGTTTTCGGGCATGAACCACCTGACGGACGTCTCTATGTCGCCCGATTACGCCACGCTCCTCGGCTACACGCCGGCCGAGCTGGACGGACCGCTGCGCGAGAACGTGGAGGCGTTCGCGGCGAAGAACAAGATTGACTTCACGACGGCGAAGAAGACTCTGCTTTCGTGGTACGACGGCTACCGGTTCTCGCCCGACTCGGAAGGGAAGGTCTGCAACCCCGTCTCGCTCGGCAAGGCATTCAAGACCGGCACGCTCGCCAACTACTGGGAGTCGACGGGGCAGGCGACGATCATCGTGAACCGCCTCAAGGCCGCAGACGTGATCCCCGCCGACCTGAACGGCCTGGCCGCCACGCGGACGCAGCTGGACGTGTGCGCCGCCGAGACGATGCCGATCCCCGCCTTGCTCTACCAGGGGGGATATCTGACGATCTCGGAGGTCGTCGACGAAAACGCGTTCCGTCTCGGCATCCCCAACAAGGAGATCGCAAACTCCCTCGCCGAAGGGTACGTCTCGTCGCTCCTCGACGCCGGCTTGTCCGACTGGACCGAGCAGCTCGTCGAGGCGCGCGAGGGGCTTCGCGCCAAGGGCGTGGAGGCGCTCCTCACGAAGAACCTCAAGGCCGCGTTCGCGGCCGTGCCGCACGAGTGGAAGATCGAGGACGAGAAGGAGGCGAAGCGCTACTTCCTGCTGTTCATGAAGCTGATCGGGGCGGACATCTCCGGCGAGCGGCAGAGCGCGCGCGGGCGCGCGGACGCCGTGCTGGCGGACAAGGGCGGCGTGTACGTGTTCGAGTTCAAGTACGGCAAGACCCCTCGGGAGGCGCTCGACCAGGCGCGCGGCAAGGAATACGCCGGCCCATGGCTCGATTCCTCTCTGCCCGTCTTCTACGTGGGCGTGAACTACGATCCCTCCAAGCGCGGCATCGACGACCCGCTCGTCGAGCCGGCGTGAAAAAGGAAAATGCCATGGACAAAGAGACGATTGTAAAGACAGTCTTGTTGGTGGCGGCGGCGGGCATTCTGTCCTCGTCGGCCTTTGACTGGAAGGCGAAGCCTGTCGGCCAGCTCAAGGCCGATCTCGTGGCGTATGCGCGCGGGGTCGGCGAGACCGATCTGGCGGACCGCGTCGAGAAGTCGTCCGGTACGGCGGAGTGGATGCGCCTGGCCATCCAACGCGGCACCGAGCTGCTCAAGGCGAGCGAGGGCGGCGACTTCAACGACAAGCGGCGGGAGCACGGCCTGAGGATCATTGACTATCCGCTGCATTTCGACACGTACGACGCGAATGCGTCCTTGGAGGACATGCGGGCGTACAACGAAAACGTGTACGGGTACTGCGCGGCGGCGCGCGACCGCGTGTTCGCCGAGGCCGGGAGCGCGAAGGTCCCGGAAGGCCAGCTGCGCCTCTGGCGCATCTACAACATGGGGTTCATCATCAAGGGACCGCGTCACACGGTGGCCATCGACGTCACGAACCTGCCGATGTTCCGCGACAAGCCCGATCGCAGGCTTGCGCCGAACAAGGATTTCATGATCTGGAAGCCGGAGGACTGGCGGCGGTTGGCCGCGATGACGGACATGTTCGTGCTGACCCATCCGCATGGCGACCACTATTGCCGCGAAGGGCTGGAGGCGTATCAGGCGGCGGGCAAGCCCGTGGTGCTGCCGTGCGCCCCGGCGCGTCTCGGCCTTTCCGCCGACCGGTGCTGCATCGCGCTCACGCGGGACAACGCCGAGCCGATTGACGTGGGGGGCGTGAAAATCTGGAACTTCATGGGGAACCAGGGCAAGAACGTGCCGTGCAACGTGTACCTGATGGAGATCGACGGCGTCAGGGTGGCCCACAACGGCGACAACTCGCCCGTCGCCAAGGCGGCGATGCTGGCGAAGTGCCCGCCGGCCGACGTGATCATCGCGTCCACGTGGAACCGCGTCCAGGCGATGGTCGGCGCGTGCGCGGCCGCGCCGGGGTTCGACCGGACGAAGGCGGTGCTGATCCCCTCCCATGAGAACGAGCTCACCCACGTGGTGTCCCACCGCGAGTCCTACTGGGAGATGTACGAGCGGAAGGACCGCCTGGGCGACAGGTCGTTTCCCTGGCCCCGCGTGCGTCCGCTCGGATACGGCGAGAGCGTCCTCTTCGCGCTGCGGCCCTCCCATGGTGGGGCGAGGCGTCTCGCCGAGCCGCATGGGGCATGCTCCCGCGCAGCCGCTAACTGGGATAGCCGCCTTCCAGGCGGCGCGTTCCCGCCGCGCCCCAATTGAAAACTGGCAACATTGGGATTGGCAACACTTCCACATTGGCAACATTTCCCGCTACATCCTCCCCGGCGTGACCTCAATTGCGAGGCAGTTGCAAAAACTGGTAGGGACGGCGTTCCATCGCCGACCGCGGTCGGCGGT
>JAFRNO010000344.1 GCA_017430155.1 Kiritimatiellia bacterium
CCATGAATTTCGGCTCTTCTTTTTCGCGATCGGATTGCCTGCCGTCTTTGTCGTGGCGGGCGGCATCAGTCTGCTGTGCGCAGGCTGGCGTGCGATCTGGACGGAGGAGCGCGAAATGCTCCAGGTACAGGCGACCCTGTACGTGGACAACCTGCTGGCGCACGCGGACGACGCGGGGCTGGACGACGGCCCGCCGTACGGCCGCCACGGACCGCCGCCTGGACGTGCGCGACCCGGCCACCTGCCGCGCCCCGGCAACGCGCCGCCGCACCACTGGTCTGGTGTCGCCCTCGAAAAGCTGCCAGACCTCTGCGAAACGCTCCACGCCACGCACAAGAAGATGCAACGGCATCTGGCGTTTGAAATCCGCGACGAGGGCGGAGAGCTTCTCTATGCTACGTCAGACTATCCCGATCCGACAGGACTGACTGGCGAATGTCCCCTCGCGCCACCCTTTGGCGAAGGCGTCCTGCGCGTTGCGCGGCCCGACGGAGGCGCCGCTGTTCGAACGAGGGCGCTCCAGCTTCTAACTTTTGGAGCATGTCTGCTCGTCTTGCTCGTCTGCACGCTCCTGACTGGTGGCGCGCTCCTCGTGCGCGGACTCCGCCGCGAACGACACGACGCCCGACGCAAGACGGACTTCATCGACAACGTATCGCACGAGCTCAAGACCCCGCTCGCCGGCATACGCCTCAACGCCGAACTCCTTGCGGAAAATCGCCTTGCCGACGACGCCAAGCGCAAGAGTGCCGTCAAGGCGATTCTCATGGAATCCGACCGGCTCGCGCGCATGGTCGACGAGCTGCTCGACTTCAGCCGCCTTGAGAAAGGAACTCGACGCTACAATCTCGAAACGTTCGACCTCGCCGAGTTCGCGGCGCAGGATGCCGTGATTCAAGCTATGACGGCAATCTCGCACGGGCGCGCGCGCATCACGGTCAAAGGCGCGGGGACGCTCGTCAACGCCGACGCGAACGCCATCCGGCAGATCGGCGCAAACCTCATCGCCAACGCCGTCAAGTACTCGGACGGCGAGATCGACGTTGAGGTTGAAGGATGCGAGATCAGATTCATGGATCGCGGGCCTGGCGTTCCGGACGGCGACGAGGAGCGCATCTTCGAGCGTTTCTACCGAGTGGACAATTCCCTCACCCGGACAACGGGTGGCAGCGGTATCGGACTTTGCATCGCCCGTTTCCTGGCTCGCGGCATGGGCGGCAACCTGACGTATTCCCACAGGCCGGGAGGCGGCAGCGTCTTCACCTTGACCTTGAAAAGTGCAAATTGAATGATTGGAGGTTGACATATGGCGTATGTGCTTTTTGCGGAAGACGACGAAACTCTGCGAACCGGTTTGGAGGCTGCGCTCTCAAGCGAAGGCTACGAGACATGCGGATGCAAGGACGGTAACGAGGCGCTGTCCGCTTTCACCCAACGCCGTCCCGACCTGCTGATTTTGGACGTAATGATGCCCGGCAAGAGCGGATTCGACGTGTGCGTGGAGGTCCGCCGATCCGACCCCACCGTACCGATTATCTTCCTTACCGCGAAGACATCCGAGGCAGATGTAGTTATAGGGCTTGGCTTGGGCGCGGACGACTTCATCCCCAAGCCATTCCGAATCCGCGAGCTGCTCGCGCGCGTGTCCGCAGCCTTGCGACGTGGACAGCTCGCCGCGCCAACCGCGCCATCCGATATGTTCACAATCGGTTCGGCCCGCATCGACGCGCGCCGGTTCCTAGTCTCCACGGGCGAACCGCCCGACCAACCGCTGACCGTACGCGAACTGGGCCTCCTGAAGGAATTCGCCGCGCATCCGGGCGAAGTTCTTTCACGCGACACCCTGCTCGACGAGGTGTGGGGCATGGACTACGCTGGCGGCACGCGCACGCTCGACCAGCACATCGTGCAGGTGCGGCGCAAGCTCGGCAAGTCGGGCGACCTGATCGAGACCGTTCGCGGCGCAGGCTACCGCCTCCGCGCATAAGGAAATCCAGCAGGCGCAATGTCTATTTACATGGCGCGTTTCGTACAGGTTGTCCTCCGCCTAGCGCGATTTTATCTCAACGCGGAGATGTCCGCATCGACGAGACGGGGAATCGTGAAGGATTGCTCCGGGGTGCCGACCTCGAACATCTGGAGACGGCCTGTCAGCGTGATGCGGCTTTCATCAGACGGGAAATTCGTCGGCCAGACGTATGAATCCTTTGGCATGAACTCCAGGACGCCGCCGGGCGCGCAGCACGCGCATCCGCCCGGATCGCCCATGAGGCAGCCGAAGTAGCGCGTGCCGTCCTTTTCGTCCACGCGGGTCAGGAAGGTGCCGGAGATTCGCAGCGTCTTGCCCTCGAATTCCCTTGGTTTGGCCGCCAGGCGGTACGTGTATGTCATTCGCATGGTGTCGTTCATGCACGTGAAGTCGAAATCGACCTTCACGGCATCGTTCGTAGCCGCCCTGTCGCCGGGCACGGGATCATTCACGGCCTTCGTTACGGATGAAACGCACAGCAGCACGGCGGCGGCGAGAAAAGCAACGGCCACGAACAGTCTTGCGATCATCTTCGCTTTCATTTGAGAAGCCTCCCCATTGTCGACACGAGAAGAAACGCGGCAATGTCCACCCCGACAATCGTCGAGCCGACGGGCGTGCCCGCGACGATGGCGACGAGTATTCCGACGGTGGAGCAGACGACGGAAAACGCAGCCGCCACGGCCGTGACGGCGCGGAAGGATTTTGCGACGCGCATTGCCGTGACTGCCGGAAACACGAGGATCGCCGTGACGAGGAGCGTGCCGACAAGCCGCATCGAGATGACGATCACGACGGCCACCACAACGGCCCAGACGGCGTTGAAGAGCGCCGTGTTCGTGCCGCAAGCCTTAGCGTGGCATTCATCAAACGTCACGTCGAAGAGGCGGTTGTACGAGAGAAGCCAGCACACGACCACGCCGAGCGACAGCCCCGCGCAGAGCCAAAGGTCCTTGTCGGTGAGCGTCAGGATGGAAACCGACCCGAAGAGCGTGGTGCAGACGTCGCCAGAGACGTTGGACGTCGACGGCCTGAGATTCATCAGCAGGTAGCCGATCGCCATCGCCCCCACGGAGAGCATCGCCAGCATCGCGTCGCCCGCCGTCTTCGCGTTGCGCGTTGACTTGAGGAGCACGAGCGCGCACGCAATCGTCACGGGGAGGCTGAGCGCCATCGAGTCCGCAAAGTTCAGCACCCCCGCAACGGCCATTGCGCCGAACGCGACGTGGGAGAGTCCGTCGCCGATGAACGACAGCCGCTTCAGGACGAGCGGCACGCCGAGGAGCGCGGCGGAAAGCGAAATCAGCACGCCCGCCACGAGTGCGTTTCTGACGAACGGGAAGCTGAGATATTCGACGATCTGGTCAAGCATTTCCGGTCCTCCTTTCAAACGACGCATGGGCGCCGAGGGTCAGAATGTGCGTCGCTTCCTGCAATGCGCCGTCCAGGTCGTGCGAGACCATGACGACGGCGACGCCTCCGAAGTTGATGCCGTGCAGCAGACGATAGAAATCCTCCGTTGCCTCGGGGTCGAGGCCCGTCGTCGGCTCGTCGAGGAGCAGCAGACGGCACGCACCGCAGATGGCGCGGGCGAGCAGGACGCGCTGGCGCTGTCCGCCGGAAAGCTCGTAATAGCACCGCTTCGCGAGTTCGGCGACGCCCAGCCGCTCCATGGCATCCGCCGCGCGCCGTCTTTCGGCGCGCGTGTAGAACGGCCTGAGTCCGCGAAGCGCCTGGCACCCTGACTGCACGACTTCGCGCACGGATGCCGGGAAGTCGCGCTGGAGCGGACCTTGCTGCGGAAGATAACCGATGCCTCCGTCGGCGAGGCCGGGTGCGAGCGTCAGCGTTCCGCCGCGCGGTTTCAGAAGCCCCGCAATACACTTGAGAAGCGTCGTCTTCCCCGTTCCGTTGGGGCCTACGATTGAGAGATAGTCCCCTGCCCCGACCGTGAAGTCGGGGCA
>JAFRNO010000345.1 GCA_017430155.1 Kiritimatiellia bacterium
TGCGCGATCACGAAGTTCGTCTCCGCGACGCCCGTGTAGCGCCCGAGACCCGTCACCGTCACGTGCACCGTGCCGGCGTTCACGTTGTCGTCGTACTCCACCGTGTAGTCGGTTCCCTCCGCGAGGGCCGCGCCGCTTGTGCTGTCCTTGACCGCGACCTCATGCGCCTCGCCGTTGTAGACGTAGCCCTCCTCGGCGACGACGATCTGCAGACCGTCCGCCATGCGCTGGATCACGTCGTAGCCGTCCGGATCGCCGGGCACCGTCGTGTAGCCCTCGGACACGTAGGCGGACGGATCCTCGGAGAAGTGGCCGCCCGTGACGGCGATCACGCCGTCCGCGCCGTCGAGCGCGCCGCTGTACGTGCCGCCCGTGACCGACACGGCGCCGCCGTCCGCGACCTTCACCGCCGCGCCGGATGCACCGACCGCCACGCCGTCGCCGAGCGTCACCAGCGCATCCGTGTCGGCGACCACGCCGTCCACCACGTTCGCAATCTCGGTGTTCGCCACCGTCACGTCGCCGAACTTGGCGTAGACGCCGCCGGCCGTGCCGCCGCCGTCGATCGCGCTGTTCGTCATCTCAAGCGTGCCGAGGCCGACCGATTCGACCGCGTATCCGTCGTAGTTCGCGAACTCCACGTTGTCGAGCGTCAGCTTGGAGTCCTCGGTCCAGCCCTCGAACACGACCGCCGCGGAGTCGAACGCGAGGTTCGAGATCACCGCCGTGACGTCCGCGTCGAACGCCGGCGAGCCCACGTACACCTCCGCCGTGCTGTCGGCCGGGCCGCTGATCGTATAGAGCGGCTTGCCGTCCGCGTCCGTCGCGCCCGTGACCGTGATGTTCTTCAGGATCTCAAGACCCTCCGCCGGGAGCGTCACGTCCGCCACGACCTCGACCACGTCGCCTTCCTGGGCCGCGTCGACCGCCGCCTGGAGCGTGTCGTAGTACACGTCGCCGATCCTCGCCACCTTCGCGAGGAGCACGAGCGCGTCGTCCGCCACCGCGTAGGCCACGCCTGCGGGCAGGTCCGTCACCGTCAGATTCGCCGTGTCGCCCGCGAGGCCGGAGATGAGCGTCTGACCCGCCTGGACCGAGCCGGCCACGACCGTCACGGCCGCGCCGTCGGACACCGTCACGCCGGTCGCGTAGAGCGCGCCCGCCGCCGTCACCGCCGAGGCGTCGATCGTCACGCCGTCGCCCAGCACGACGTTGTCGCCGAGGCGCGCCGCCGCGTAGTCGCCGTCCGCGAACGCGAGCGTCGCGTCCGTGAGCGTCAACGTGCCGGAGCCGCCCTTCAGCGACCAGTCGCCCGAAGCCGCGAGCGTCTTGCCCTGGCCGTCGACCGTCACGTCCTTCGACGCGACCACCGCCTCCGTGAGTTCGGCGTCGGCCGTCACGAAGACCGTCTCGCCCGCCTTCGCGTCGGCCACGGCCGCCGCGAGCGTCTCGAAGCCCGCGAGCGTCGGGTAGCCGTCGGACGCCGTGCGCTTGATGATGAACGTCGGCAGCTCGACGGTCGCCTCCTCGGCGTCCTCCGTCTCGAGCATCTTGTAAGCGATCTCGCTCACGTTCTCGCCGTCCGCAGACGCGCCGAAGTGGAGACCGTTGGCGATGTAGTTGCCGTCCAGCGCCAGCTTCTCGGCGTCCGCCGCGCCCACGACCGCGAACGCGCGCGTCGCCGTGGCAGTCCTCTTGAAGACGTTGCCCGTCACCGTGGCCTCGTAGTCCACCGCGTCCTCGGACGCCGGGTCCACGACCACCGCCGTGCCGCTCAGGCCGGAGAACATGTTGTCGACGATCGCCACCTTCGCGCCGGCAACCGGCTTCACGACGATGTCGGTCTTGACGTACCCGTCGTTCGTGAACGTGCAGTTCGTGACCGCCAGCTCGCCCGCGAGGCCGTTGGCCGTCGTGATCGCCGCAACCGGCGCCGTCCGCGTGCCGATGCCGTCGAACGCCACGTTCTTCACCGTGCCGCCGGCCGCGTCAACCGCGATCTGCATGTCGCCGGAGACCTTGTGGCCGTCGCCGTCGAGCGTCACGCCCGCGCCAAGCGCGACCGCGCCCTCGTCAGCGATGTCCGCGAGCAGCGTGATCGTGTCGCCCGCGCCGGCTTCGCCCGCCGCCGCAGTCAGCGTCGGGAAGTACTTGTCACCGACCTTCGCCACCGGCGCCGCCGTGCTGAACTGCGCCGTGTAGACCTGCTCCGCGTCGGTCACCGCCGTGATCTCGGGATCCCAGCCGATGAACGTGTAGACGTTCTGAGCATCGTCCGGCTTCGTGGGCGTCTCGCCCTCGTACACCGCCGTGCCGCCCACGGCCACGTTCGTCGTGAAGAGCACCGACTCGTCCCAGTTCACGAACTTCACATTGAAGATGGCGACCACCGCGTACGGGTACTCCGCATTCGTCTCCTCGTCGGGGTTCGCGATGACCGCGTACCCTTCGGCCACGAAGGTGGCAGGGTCGTCGCTGTAGATGCCGCCCTTAATGATGAGCTTGTCCGCGGAATTGCCCAGGGCACCATTGTAGGCGCCGCTCTCGACCGTGATCGTGCCGCCGGACGACGCGTTGCTGATGATGCCCTCGCTACCGCTGAACGTGTTGTCCGCGAGGCTGACCGCCATGCCGCTGGCATCCTTCAGCCTGACCGTGTAGCCCTGTGCGGAGATCGTAGTGTCAGAGATCGTCCCGGTACCGGCACCGCCGCTGATGTTGATGCCGTTCTTGACGCCGGTGGCCGTGCACCCGGTGATCGTCAGATCCTTTACGCCGACGAGCTGAGCAACGCTGTGGCCGCCCGTCACCGTAAGATCTGTCAGGTTGACATTGTGCGCGCCGGAGCCGGAAGCGACACGGAACGCGACCGTGGTCTCGCCGGAACCCGCGAACTCGCAGTTGCTCACCGTAACGTTGTGCGCGTAGTTGTATGCGCCGGTGGTATAGACCTTGCCAGTAGTCTTGGTGTTCGGCGCATTGATGAACGCATCGTCGTATGTGGCCGCATCGTAGGCGAACTTCACATTCTGGATGGTCAGCGTATCCTCACCATTGTATCTGCCATTGCCATCGATGTAGATCTGGCCGGTGATGGTGTTCCCGTCGCCGTCGATCGTCAGGTTGAGGCCGGCCTTCTGGTGGACCACCGCCACTTCCGTGATGTCGGCAAGCAACGTTACCGTCACGTCGCCCGTCTTCTCGTGCGCCGCGTCGAGCGCCGCCTGCAGCGAGCCGAAGATCGCGTCGCCGATCTTCGCGACAGGCGCGCCGGGCGTGAACTGGGCCGTGTAGGTCTGGTCCGCGTCGGTCACCGCCGTGATCTCGGGATCCCAGCCGCTGAACGCGTACACGTTGCTCGCGTCGGCCGGCTTCGCGGGCGTCTCGCCCACGTAGACCGCCGTAGCGCCCACAGGCACGTTCGTCGTGAAGAGAACCGTGTTGTCGTAGTTCACGAACGTCACCGTGAAGTTGGAGACCACCGCGTACGGATAGGCGTCCTTCGTCTCCGCGTCGGGGTTCTCGACCACGGCATGGTTTTCGACGACGTACGCCGTCGGATCGGCGCTGAAGATGCCGCCGGAGATGTTGAGGACGTCTTGCTTGTCATTCAGAATGACGATTTGTCCGCTGTAGGCTCCGCTTTCCACGTTCACGCTTGCCGTGGTGGCGCCGCCCCGAACAACAAGCGCACCCTCATCTTCTGCCGTCGACGCCGACGTGAAGCTGCTGTTCTTGATGGTGATTATACCGGCATACGCCTCCGGCGCATCGCGGAACGCGTACTTCTCGGCGGAGATGCTGACGTTCTCGATCAGGACCGCGTTGCCGGTCTTGATGTTGTTGATGCCGACCTTCACGCTGGTACCCGTAAGGGCGTTTGCATACAGTCCGTAGGGGTATTCTTCGGCGTTTCTGTTGTAGAAATCGAATGACTTGCAGTTGAGCATTCTGCAGTTCTCAAAGGCAATGTTCTCCAATGTCCAATAGTAAGCCGCGTCATTCGTCGCGGAGATCGCCCACCAGTTGTTGTTTTCGGAGGTTCCGGCGAAGCTGCAGTCCCGAACGGTCACGTCATGCGGGTAGTTGATTGCCTTAACCGCTTCCGCCGTGTCCGTCGTCTTTGCGAAGTCGATGTTCTGCAAGGTGACAGACGCGCCGTTGTTGATACCACCGCCGGTCGCCCTCTTTCCGTCGATCGTCAGCGTGGCGTCGGTAATGGCATAGCGTCCGCCATCGGCCTTTGCGCCGTCAATCGTCAGCTTCAAGTTGGCGACTTCCGGAATCGTGGCAGTCGCGCTCGCGCCGCTGATGTCCGTAAGGAGGGTTATCGTCACCTCGCCGCCGGCCGTCTGGGCCGCGGTGACCGCCGCCGCGAGCGTCTCGTACTTCGTCGTGCCGATCTGCGCCACGTACGCCTTGCGCACGAGCGTCGTCACCGGAGGCTCGACGGAGGTATCCGTCACGAACTTCCAGTCAGCCGGAGGCTCCGCAGATGTGTCGAGCACCGTGATCTGCGGATACTCGCCGCCGTGCTCGGCGGCGTACGCCTCAGCCACCGCAATCGCCTCGACGAAGGTCTCATACTTCACGTCGCCGATCTGCGCGACGTACCGGACGTTCACCCAGAGGTCGCCGTCCTCGACATACGCCACGCCGCCCGTCACGGTGACCGTACCGTAGCCGGCAAGGTCCGCCACGCCGGTACCGGTGCAGTCAATCACCTTGACAGGAGCAGTGATTCCGGTGGCGTCAACTGCGATCGAACCCGCGTTGGATGCGAAATCAGGCGTGGTGACGGAGGACGTCTTGTCAAGGGTAATCGTGCCGCCGTTGGTCAATGTCACGCCGTTCGAGCCGCGATCCCGCACGGTCAAGGTCGAGCCGCCGGTTACATTGACCGTAGCGCCCGCGCCGAACGTGACCTTCTTATCATATGTACCGTTGCCGGAATTCTGCGCCATGACAACAGTCGAAGCGTTCTTGATGTCCAGCACGGCAGACTTGCCGTCGACGGTACCGATGTTGATGCCGTAACCCGAAGAGTTGTAATTGTAGTCTGCACCACTGGACGAATACGCGTTCCAGCCGACGTTCAGCGTTGCGCCGTCCACAACGAGTGTCGCGGGCTTGCCGACGCGATCCGCGTCCGTATTGTCGCGGCCCGAGTAAGCCTTGCCCGTCAGCTGCAGAGCGGCCGTATTGAACTTGGCGCCGGGAGCGACGGTCAGCAAGCCGTTGCACAGCACTGACGTCTGCCAGGTCGCCGTCAACTCGGCAGTATCGGAAATTGTGATGTAACCCGTCGTGGTCACCTGCATCGTGTAGACCTTAGAGGTGCCGCTGATGTTGACAGCACCGTTGAAATAGGACTTCACGATTGTGTTGCCGCCCTTGCCGACAATGAACGAATCAACAACGTTGATTGTCGCGTTCTGCCGCGCGTCAAGTTCATCAAACGCCAACTTGGCGTCCTTGATGGTGACGGTGATTTTGCCACCGCTGCCGTCCGTGTCGGCAAACGTGACGATCGGCATCCCGTAATCGGGAGCGTTGCCGGTGATCGTGAAGGCGATGTCGCCCGTGCGATCAAAAGCGATCTCCGTGCCGCTTTCATTGCCGGCCGCACCCAGGACAACGATCGTATCGCCATCCTGCACGGCGGCAAGCGCCGCCGCGACGGCCTCGTACTTGCCGACGACTTCGTCGTTGCGCACGATCTGCGCCACGTACCCCTTCTTCACGAGGTAGCCGTCGACGATCTTCCAGTCCGCCGGAGGTACTGCAGATGTGTCGATCACCTTGATCTGCGGATACGCGCCGTCGTGCTCTTCCGCGTACGCCTCAGCGGCCGTGATCGCGTCGGCGAACGAGGTGTAGTAGGTCGTCACGGCCTCGTCGCCCTCGCCGAGTGTGATGCTCGCAACGGCCGCCGTGGACGAGTACGTGGTCACGCCCGTCGTCTCGTCCAGGCTCGCGGCCACGACGCTCTCGCCAACGGCCTTCACGACCACCGTCTGGTCGTTCAGCTGGACCTTCAGCGTCTGTCCGGCGGCGAGCTGTCCAACATCCTCCTCGCCCGCCGGGGTCTTGTACATGTACACCGTACCGCCGTTCGCGATGGCCGCGGCGGACGCGTCGGCGAAGGTCGTGTAGTACACCTCGTCGCCGCTCGCGGGGATGACCTTCGCGATCGAGGCGACGTCGATGCTCTCGACCAAGCACGTGCACTTGTTCCAGACGTCGGAGTCGGTGAAGTTGTCCGGGAAGTTCTCCCAGGTGAGGTCCGTGCCGTTCTTCGTGCAGTCCTCAAGCGTGAACGTGAAGTTTGCCGTCTGCGCGTAGATGTCGAAGTTCGAGTCGAAGGAGCAGCCGTCGAACGTGGTGTTCACGTAGGCGGCGACAACGTCGTAGCCGCTCTTGCCCTTGCTGAACTCGCAGTTCGTGAACGTGACCGAATCGACGCCGCTGTAGGACGTCCAGCCATGGAGCGCGGAATCGGTCACCGTCACGGTGCCGCCGTTGCCGCCGTCGATGTTGAACGGATAGACCGCGTCGATGTCGCAGTTCTCGATCACGATGTTGGCGTTGCAGCTTTCGCGCAGGACGCCGCGGAAGGAACCGCTGATGGTCGAGTTCTTGACCGTGAACGTCTGCGGCGCATTGATACGCTCGACCAGGATCGAGCTGTTCCAGGTGCTGGTTCCACCGCCGGTCATCACCACGCCGTCGATGATGGCGCCGTCCGCCTCGACATTGATCAGACTGTTATAACCGCTGCTCGTAATCGCGCTGCCGTCGATCGTCATGTTGCTGATCGTCACGCCGGCGTTGGTGATCTTGAGGCCGTCGCCGTTGGTGGTCGTAATCGCCAGCGTCGTCTCGTTCGTCCCCGCGCCTGTCAGGGTGACTCCGGCCGGGAGGACCGTAGTGGCGGGAATCTCGAAGCTTCCCGCGTACAGCTCAAGCGTCTCGTTGGCCTGCAGCGCCGCAAGCGCCTTTGAAAGCGTGGCGTACTCGTTGGTCGTCGCGCCGTCGGCCGAGACAATCCTGGCGATGGGAGGCATGGCAGTAACGGTGTAGATGCCATCCGCCGAGGTGACTTCAAAGTCCTCGGAAGTGGCAATTGTACCAGTTGTGGGATCTGAGGTCAGCGTCGGATCAACCGAGTATGCGCCACCCGCCGTAACGGTGACCGTACCACCAGAAGAACCGATGCGGCCGATCTCATGGACGTCGGCTCCCGTCAATTGCGTCCCATCTGCAATAAACAGCGTATTCCCCGATTCCTCGACGGAGAACCAAACGCCTCCGTCCTTTTCATACTTCGTCTGTCCTACTCCGGAAGTTCCGAAAAGAATACCGGTCTTTTGGGCATTTTCGCCAGTAATCTTATTCCCGGTAGCCTTTGTTCCGGTCACTACAACCTGAGTCCATGCATCACCCGTCGCGTGCCCCATCAACGCACCCGAGGAGCCAGTGCCGTTGATGACGCAATTCTCAACGGAGCAGTCCTTGATTGTGATGTCCGCAAACACAGGTCCGTTGTTCTGCGAGCTATATCCAGCAGCATAGCCA
>JAFRNO010000346.1 GCA_017430155.1 Kiritimatiellia bacterium
GTGGAGGATTATCTCGCGCGTCCCGGAAGGCCGGCCTACAACTTCGCCGCGGACAGCGGCATCGCCACCAACATGATGGGGCTCGTCGACGGCCGATACACCGAGTACTGCCAGCCGTTCCGCAGCAATTCGGTGAACCGCAACTGGCGCAAGTACATCGGCGTGTGGCGGCACGACGGGGGAATCTTCGAGATCGGATGCGACGGCAAGGCCCTGCGTTCCCTCGTGCGTTCCTCCGTCGTGGACCTCTTCCGCAACTGGAACGTCGGCGGCACGGGCGGCATCGTCGTCACTACCGCATCCGGGCTCGTCCTCTCCGACTACGACGAGCCGAACCGCCAGGGGATGCAGTTCCAGGAGCCAGACGGGAGGTATTACTGGAAGCGCAAGGAGATCGAGAGCTTTCCCGTGTACGTGATCATACCGAAGAAATCGGCGGCGATACAGCGCGACGTCCTCGTCGGCTCGACTGCGCTGCTGAACGGCGCGGCGCTTGTTTTCGTGGCGCTGCTCGTCGCCGTGGTCATCTCGGCGTTCGTCCGCCAGCAGATTAGCGCGCAGGTGGAGAAGGAGCTGAAGATGGCTTCGGACATCCAGCTCTCTGCGTTGCCGAAAGTGTTCCCGCCGTTCCCGGACGAGACGCGCTTCGACATCTGGGCGTCGATGGAGACGGCGAAGGAGGTTGGCGGCGACTTCTACGACTTCTACTTCACCGGGCAGGACCGCGTACTCTTCCTTGTCGCAGACGTGAGCGGGAAGGGCGTTCCAGCGGCGCTGTTCATGATGCGGGCGAAGACGCTCTTCAAGAGCGCCGCGCAGACGGGCAAGCCGATCGCGCACGTGTTCGAGGAGGTGAACAACGCGCTCTGCGAGGGCAATTCCTCCTGCACGTTCGTCACGGTCTGGGCTGGCGAGCTCAACACGCGGACCGGGCACGTGACGTTCGTGAACGCGGGGCACAACCCTCCCGTCGTGCTTCGCGGCGGCAAGGCGGAACTCCTGAAGTCGCGTCCCTCGCTTGTGCTCGGCATCAGTCCGGAGGCCAGGTACCGTGTCGGCGAAGTGCAGCTTGCGCCGGGCGACGAGATCTACCTTTACACCGACGGCATTGTCGAGCAGCCGGACGCATCCGAGAAACTCTATGGGGAGGACCGGTTGCTGAAGGTCCTTGTGGAACGGCGTCGCAGGGGGAAGGACGTCCTCGACGCCGTGCAGGCGGACGTGTGCCGGTATGCGCCGGACGTCGAGCAGGAGGACGACCGCACGCAGCTCTTGATCCGCTATCGCGGCGAGGCGGGTGTCGTCTCCCGCGAATACGCCCCGACGATGGAGGACCTGGCGCGCGCCACCGACGACCTCATCGCCGCGCTCGGGTCGGTTCCGGACAAGGCCAAGAACAAGCTTCTTGTCGCGGCCGACGAGATTTTCGCCAATATCGTGCGCTATTCCGGCGCCACGAGCTGGTCGCTGTCCGTCGTCTTGACGCACCACCCGGAGGGTGTGCGCCTGATCATGTCCGACGACGGAAAGCCGTTCGATCCGCTCGCCCAGCGCGACCCCGACACGACGCTTAGTGCGGCGGAACGCAATGTCGGCGGGCTTGGCATCTTGATCGTCAAGAAGACGATGTCGCCTGTAACCTACAGGCGGCGCAACGGCAAAAACATCCTGACAATCGGAAAAGACTATGGAGATTAAATCGACAACAGAAGGAACACGGCTGACCATCGCGGTCAGCGGACGTGTTGACACGGTGACGGCCCCCGAACTCGCGGCGGCCCTCAAGTTCGGCGATGCGACGTGCGTGGTGATTGACCTCGCGAACGTCCCGTACATGAGCTCGGCGGGACTCCGCCTTCTGCTCTCTGCCAACAAGACGATGCACGAGAATGGCGGTGAACTGCAGATCGCCAACTTGCAGGCAGCCGTCCGGGAAGTGTTTGACATCACCGGGTTTTCGGATATTCTCACACTTGTCTGACAGATGCAATGAAAGTGAAAGCGTTGATGGTGATGTCGTTGGTCGTGTTTGCGGCGCCGGCGGCGGAGGATTGCGTGAAGTCCTCGACCGTGCCGGGCGAGGCGGCGAGTCTTCTGCCTGCCGGAAAGACGTTCAAGCTCGTGTGGAACGACGAGTTCAACGGCGACAGGCTGGACGAATCGAAATGGAGCTACCGCACCAACTTCTGGGGACGGCGCGCGCCGTGGTTCGCCGCTCCCGAGGACGGCGCCGTGGAGGTGAAGGACGGCAAGGTGCGTCTCAAGATCGTCAAGAAGCCAAACGGCCAGTTCGTGTCGCCGCAGCTCCAGACGGGCGAACTGATGTGGGACATTCCCTGGGACGAGAATCGAAAGGGGTTCTTCCCTCTCCCCGGGCGCGAGAAGCCCAAGTTCGTCCACAAGTTCGGCTACTACGAGTGCCGTTTCCGCCTCCAGCGCAAGCTGGGCTGGTGGAGCGCGTTCTGGATGCAGACCGAGCAGCAGGGCTGTACACTTGATCCGGCGATCAGCGGGGTGGAGCACGACATCATGGAGTCGTTCAACCCCGGCGAGATCATCGCCCACTGCTTCCACGCGAACGGCTACAGCCGCAACTGGATCTTCTTCAAGACGCCGCGCGTGAAGAGCGCGTTCGACCCGGAAGCCGTCGCGCGGGTTGGAACCGCCGATTTCCACACGATCGGCATGCTCTGGGAACCGGACGGCTACACCGTGTTCATCGACGGGGTCCAGCATGGCCCGAAGGTCGGCATGGGCGAGGGCGAGGTTGTCTCGCACATCCCCGAGTTCGTGCCGGTGACGACGGAGTGCCATCCGTACCGGAGAAACCGCATGACGGCGCAGCCGGACGAGAAACTGCGGAAAACGCTCGACGAGGCCGTGGCAGCGGGAGATGATTTCGTCGTCGATTTCGTCCGTGTCTATGACGTGGCGGCCGAATAGGGCCAATGCCCGCCCCTTCTATGACGGCGAATGGACAAGTGTCGGCGTGGCGCATCGGGTGGGCTTCCGCGAAAGCGAACGCCGTACCGATGGTCGTGCTGTGGTGCCTTGCGGCGGCGACGGTGGCGGCCTACTATCTCGTGCCGGGCGTGGCGGCGGCGTTCGAGCCGCTGATGCGATGGCAGGTCGAGAGCGGCTGGGTGGCGGCGTTCTTGAACCGTTTCGTGTTCGCGGGACTGTTGCCAGGCGTGTTCATGCTGTCGTTGCCGCATCTGCGCGCGCCAGTTCATCCGGTGGCGAGCGTCTTCGTGATCGGCGTGTGGTGCGGTCTGTGGGGTGTTGCCACGGATGCGTTCTTCCATCTACAGGCGATATGGTTCGGGGAGGGGCCCGATCTGGCAATCATCCTCGCCAAGACCGCCGTGGACCAGTTAGCGTGGAATGTCCTTCTCGTGACGCCGAGCGTCGCGACGTTCTATTTCTGGATCGCATGCGGCTACTCCTTCGCGCGGATGCGGCGCGACTGGCCGAAGAACTGGATCCGCGGCGTGATCCTGCCCAACCTGATCGCAAACTGGTGCGTGTGGATCCCCGTCGTGGCCGCGGTTTACGCGTTTCCGCGCCCGCTCCAGATCCAGGTCTCGGGATTCGCCACGGCGTTCTGGGTGCTGATGTGCCTGAAGATCGGCGCGCTCAGCCGCCCAGCGACGAACGGCGCGGAATGAGCTCGGCGGAGAAGAGCACCTGGCGGGGCGGGAGCGTGTCGTGTCCGAGGCGGAGCGCCATGAGACGGGCGGCCTCCTCGCCGATGAAGCGGGCTGGCTGGCGCAAGGACGAGATACCGAGGTGCCGGCTGTGCGAGATGTCGTCGAGGCCGATGTACTTGACCGGACGCCTGTAGAGCCGCGAGCAGACGCCCATGAAGGCGATCGCCATGTCGTCGTGGATGAACACGAGGCCGTCGGGGCGGCGGCGCATGACCGCGCGGACGAACGATTCGTCCGTGGGGTCGCCGCGGAAGAGGAGCGGGCCGTCCGTGGGGAGCCCGCACTCCTCCAGCGCGTTGCGCATGCCGTTGAACCGCGCGTCGACGGTCCAGACCTGCTTCTCGTGGCTCACGTACACGAGGCGGCGGCAGCCGCACGCAATCAGGTGCTTCGCCTGCATGTAGCCCGCCTGCACGTTGTCGATGCCGACGAAGTCGAAGTCGCTGCGGCGCGGGAAGGGGACGATGTCGCGGTCGATGAGGACGACGGTGATGCCCTTGTGGCGGAGCGTTTCGGCGATCTCTTGGTTTCGGCGCTCGACGCCTTTCTTGCCCATGGCGTCCTGCGGGACGAAGAACACGCCCTTGATGTTCGCAGCCTTGCAGCGGGCGACGTAGTCGTCGAGCGAACCGTCGCGCGCGAGCTCGTTGAACTCCTGCCGGGCGCCCCAGATCAGGTTGAGGTTGTAGGCCCGCGCGCGGTCGGCGATCGAGCCGCAGATGGCGGAGAAGAACTCGCGCACGTCCATGTCCGCGATGAGCGTGGAGACGTAGGCGTTCTCGGGCGAGGCGGACTGCGGGTTCACGAACGCGCCCGCGCCGCGCCGGCGGACGACGAGGCCCTCGCTCTCCAGGGTGGCGAGCACCTTGGCGGCGGTCGCGCGCGAGATGCCGTACTGCCGGATCAAGGCCCGTTCGGAGGGGAGCTTCCCCAGCGCGTACTCGCCCGCGAGAACCTTCTCGCGGATGCTGTCGGCAACGAGCCGGTATGGCGGTTTCGTGTTTGTTTCCATGGCGTCCCTCACGACATTCCCAGCATGCGGAACGGTCATATTCTACCA
>JAFRNO010000347.1 GCA_017430155.1 Kiritimatiellia bacterium
CTTAAGAGCTTCCTTAAGCACTTCAAGATAACGGCGGACGCCCACGATGCCCTGCTGGAACATGTCGAGAAAATTGACGACCCGCATCATCGGCATCGTCACGTATCGCGAATACATGTAGAATGCGAACACCTGGCCGAACGTGGCCGATCCGTGCGCCACCATCCACGCGCCGAGTGCGATGTACAGGAGCGAATATCCCTCCAGCATGAGCTGCGTACCGGAATTGAGTGGCGCGTAGAGCGAGCTCATCCGCTCGAACGAGAGGCGGAAGCGGTCGTTGACATGTCGGAACGCCCGACGCTCACGGTCCTCGCACGTGAAGCTCTTCACCTCGCGGATGCCCTGCACGGCGTTCTCCACGTGCGCGGCGAAGGCGGCGGCCTCTTGTCGGTTGCCGCGCCACACGGCGTGGATGCGTTTCTGAAACGCAGCGGCGAACAGCAGGATGAACGGGACGGGCAGGAGCGTCCAGAGCGCAAGGCGTACGTTGAGGCAGAACATCACGGCGAAGGAGCCTGTTAGCATGAGGACGATTTCAACGAGTGCTTCCGGCATGAGGTGCGCCGTGGATCCCACTTGACGGAGGTCGCCCGTGATGCGGCTCAGAATCTCGCCCGTCTTCGTCCGGTCGAAATAGGCGAAGGGCAGACGCTCGATGTGGTCGAAAAGCTTCTCGCGCATGGCAGCCTCAATCCGGAATCCAAGCCACTGTCCGCACAGCGTGCCGCCCCATTCGAATGCGGAAGATGCCACGGCGAGCGCGGCGAAGGCGAGCGCCGCCCAGCCGGTCGCCGCAAGGTCGCCAGCCGGCAGATACACCTGAAACACCTTAAGGGCCACCATCGGAATGACAAGCTGGAGTCCGCTGCGCACCACGCGGCAGAGGATGTCCACGAACATCAGCCGCGCGTGGCTGCGGTAGAACCCGAGCAACGTCCGCGCCGCCTCCTTCACTCCCACCGTCACGCCCTTACCGTCCTTGAGCGGTGGCGTGAAAAGCATTCCAACATTCGGCGGCGGCATCAGGCAGCTCCCTCTTGTCCGGGTCCGCGCGTAATCGCAAGCTGGCAATCGGCGACGAGGGAAAGAAGTTCCAGGTCGTGCGTAATGAGAAGCGCCGCGCCGCCCTGTGCGGTGTAGGCCTTGAGCTCGCGTGCGATGATTCGCATGTTGTTTCCGTCAAGTCCGCTCGTCGGCTCGTCGAGGATCATCAATGTCGGACGCTTCATGAGCGCGCACGCCACAACAAGTCGCTGCTTCTCCCCGCCGGAGAGCGAATGCGGATGGCGGTCCTTCAGGTGCGTCAACCCGAACACCTCCAGCCAATGTGTGGCGTCTGCATGGCGCGTGGCCTTGTCGAGACGGCGCGGCGCGGAGAAGAGCAGCTCGTCCTCGACCGTGCGCATGTAGAGCTGGATGTCCATCTGCTGCATCACGAAGGCAGTTTGCTCGCGGCGCGCGCGCGGCGGCCGTGCGGCCCCTCCACCGGGGGTGGCGAACGCGATTTCTCCGCTGGTTGGCTTGAGGAGTCCGCAGAGAAGGCGCGCGAGCGTCGTCTTGCCGGCTCCGTTCGCTCCCACGACTGCCGTGATCGCGCCCTGTGGAATCACGGCCGAGAAATCGCGGTAGATCCATTCGGCCTTCTTTGAGTAGCGAAATGAGAGATTGTGGATGGTAACGGCGGGGGAAGAAGCGGCAAGAGTGCCGCTTCCCCGAGGTGCGGCAGTGTGGGGAAGCGGCACGCTTGTCGCTTCATGCACATCCGGCAATTGGGGGCGTGACACGTTCACGCTTCGCAGGCCACATGTGGCGAAATCGGGATGCGCGGCGAGGCGATCGAGGGGATCTGGCTTGCCTAGATTTTCCAGGCGCGCTAGATTTAGCGTCACCTTGCCGTCTTTGAGCACGAGCAATTTGTCCAGTACGCCGCGCAGCCAGTAGAGGCGGTGATCCACGATCACGAGCGTCACACCGTGGCTTTTCAGCGTAAGGCAGAGCTTGGCGAGGTCTTCGGTCGCCTCTGGCGAGAGGTTGGCCGTGGGTTCGTCCATCACAACGACATCCGCACCAGACGCCATGATGGCCGCCAGCACGCACTTCTGCCGTTCGCCAGAGGAAAGATTGAAAACCGAACGTGCGGCGAGACGCGTGAGATCAAATGATTCAAGCGCCACACCTACCCTTCTGCGGATTTCATCCTGCGGCACGCACTGCCATTCAAGCGCCAGCGCCACTTCTTCCTGCACTGTGGTGGCCATGATCTGCTCCTCGGGGTTCTGCAGCACCGTGCCGACCCGCCGCGACACTTCCTCAAGCGGGGACGGAAATTCAAGGTCAAGCACTTTCAGGCGGCCTTCCAGCCGTCCCTTGAAGTGGTTGGGGATGAGTCCGTTCAAGGTGCGCAGCAATGTGGACTTGCCGCATCCGCTCGCTCCGGTGACAAGCATTGCTTCACCTTTCTCCAGCGTGAACGAGACGTTGGTGAGGGACGGCGCATCGCAGAACGGATAGCGGTAGGAAAGATTTTCTGCTGTGATCATTTTGCGATTCCTGAAGGCTGGGACGAATGGGACGGCTGAGACATCTGGGACGATCGGGCACCACGTGTTCCGGC
>JAFRNO010000348.1 GCA_017430155.1 Kiritimatiellia bacterium
CGCGACCGTCCCGTCCCCCGTGAACACCACGAACATCGCGCCGTCCCGCGGCAGGTCCAGCGCCACCTGCGTGCGGCCGTCGGCCGTACGCACCGCCGGCGCCGCCCAGCGCTTCGCCGTGAGCGGATCCCACAGCTCGACCACGGGCGCGGACGCGCGGAACGTCATCGTGGCGGGCACATCGCCCTCCACGAAGTAGATGTCCGTGGTGCCGACGCGCCGATGCGCGAAGGAGAGAGGCCCTTCCGCATCGGGAGCGAAGAGCGTCGCCACCTTCCCCGCCTCGGCAGCGGAGAAGACGGGCAATCCCGCCTTGCGGAACGACTCGATCTTCGCGAGCACCGCGGGCTTCAGCGGCTCGTCCGGAAACTCGGGGTCGAACACGAGCGCGCCGTACGACATGCCATCGGGCAGCACGATCCGCCCGTCCTTCACCGTAGCGCGCGCGAGGAGCACGTCGTCGTTGATCAAGTCATAGTTGTAGCCGGGCGGCAGTTTCGCCTTCGAGGAGTCGTAGGGCTTGTCGCGGTAGCGTCCCCAGTGCTGGTACGGACGGTCCCCCGCGTACACCGCGTAGTCCGCCACGGGCAGTCCCTGCTGGAGCATCCACTGGCAGCGCGTGAGGTAGGCGATGAAAGGCGCGAGGTCCTTGTGCCACGTCACGTTGCGGTTGATGTGCGAGCCGGCGAAGTACTCCGCGCCCGGCACGCCGAACTTCTTCGGCGAGCAGGTGAACGTGTGCCACACGAAGTGGTTGACGCCGTCGGCGAACGCCTGGTCCGCGAGCGGTTTGAGAAAGCCGGGGTCGACGCTCCAGTGGCGGATCATGTGGGTGAAGCCCTCCACGGAGACGCGCGGCAGGCCGTAGGTGTGGGCCGTGGACACGGCCCCGCGCAGGTGGTAGCGGGCCTTCGGTCCGGTAAGGGGGTCGGACGCCAGGTGGTGGCGCGACGGCCAGAACTCGCCCTGCGGCATGTCGTTCACGGCGAGGAATGCGAGCTGGTCGGCCTCGCGGAACACGGCCGGCTTGCGCTGCCAGGGGCCGCCCGACTCGGTGTAGAGGCCGATTCCGCGCTCATGGGAGAGGTTGCGGATCGTGCCGTAGAAGTTCTCGCGGAACATGTCGTTGCGCGCGCGGCGGTACGCGCGCATGAACGTCTCCGTCGCCGCGGCGTCGGTCTCCACGAAGCCGGCGAGGAGCGGCAGGTCGGGACGTATCTCGCGCCCCGTGTACTTCCGGAACTCGTTCTCGAAGTCGCCCGTCCACGTGGGCATCGTGCCCTCCCAGCTCACGCTGTAGAGGTGGGTCAGCGTCTTGCCGCGCCCCACGAGGCCGGGTATCCGCTTCTGGAGCGTTCCCTGGAAGCGCATGTAGTGTCCGGCAACGGCCTTCGGATCGAGCACGTCCACGTCGTGCTCATGCCCGGGCAGCACGGTGTAGCCGAAGCGCACGGTCACGCGCTTCGCGCCGGGCGTGCCGGGCGCCACGCGCGTGCGCACGGCGCTGTCGTCAAGGGCGTCGAGGCGCTTGCCGCTCGACGCGCTCATCGTGTAGACGCCGTCGCCGCCGTTGACCCAGCCGCCGTCGGCCTTCACCTCGGGCCCCGTGTACCAGACCTCCTGCACGTCGATGTCGTGGTAGTAGGGCAGGTCCGCGACGGGCGCCTTCGCGGCCTCGGGGGACGCGCAGTACCTGTAGACGAGGCGCTTCGGGGCGTCCTCGCCCACCTCCCACGGTCCGTCCAGCTTGCCGCCCGAGGAGCTCATGTTCATCGTGAACTCCAGGCCGAGGCGCGCCGCCTCGCGGATGGCGAACTCGACGAGCTCCTGCCATTCGGGCGACATGAAGGCGATTTCGGGCTTCGGGTTCACGATATGGCGCTCGTCGTCCCAGTAGCCGCGCGAGTCGAACATGAGCAGTCCGCCGAAGCCGAGGCGCTTCATCGCCTCCAGGTCGGCCGTGATCGTCTCCTTGTCCGCATGGCCGTTGATCCACCACCAGTAGCACCAGGGCCGGTAGGCGGCGGGCGGACGGGCGAAGCCCTTTTCAAGCGAAACGGCGAACGCGCCGGACGCGCCCAGCAGCGCGGCGGCGAACAAAGCGGATACGGTTTTTCTCATAGCCCCGCCATTCTACCAAAAACCCATCCGCCCGACAATCCCCGCCCACGCGCTGGTCAGCGGCCGAGGCCGTCGAGTTCGTCGAAGCCGATGACGGGGAGGTCGAGCTCGGCGGCGCGGGAGAGAATCGCCTCAAGCTGCCCGCGTGATATGTGGTGCGGGTCCTTCTTCGCATCGTCGGGCGTGATGTCGTGCGCGTAGAGCACGAGCACCTCGTCGCGTTCGCGTGCGCGTTCAAGCGCGCCGGAGACGTCGGCGAGCCAGCCTTCGGCACATGACGGCACGGGCGTGCCGTAGAGGAGTTCGCGCGTGCACGCCTCCGCCGCGGGCACGAAGAGTTCGTCATGGTTCTTCATCGGATCGGCCGCAAGGTCGCCCTTCCGCCAGCAGCAGCCCGTGCGCATCCGCGTGAAGTGGCGGCGGAGCGCGGCGTCGGTCCGCTCGTTGCGCGTGCTCATCGGGTAGCCCCAGTTGCGGATCTCGATTCCGTGCGCGTGCGCGGCGTCGAGCTGCGGCGCGATCTCTGTGGCGAAGTAGCCCGCCTCGCCCAGGCGCTTGAAGAGGTCCGTCGCCCGCGCATGCGTCTGCCCGTGCAGGCCGAGCGAATGGCCGTCCGCGCGGAGCGCCCGCATCGCGGCGACGGCGGGGGCGTCGATCGTCCCGCAGAAGAAGAACGTGGCATGCGCGCCGTGCTTCTTGAAGATCGGACGCGCCCGCTGCCAGTTCGCGAAATTGCGGTCGTCGAACGTAAGGCAGAGCGCGCCACGCGTCGGCGTGCCCACCTTGAACTTGACGCGCGCGAGCCAAAGCGAGTTGTCGCTGCCGTACTTCTCGCACCCGAGCGGCTGCATCCACTCGGCCGTGATGAGCCACGACTCGTCAGGGGCGTAGTCGATCACGTTGAAGTTGCCGAGCCGCGCGCCGAGCTCCGGCACGAGGATTTTCTCCGTGGCCCGCACGAGGCACCCGCGCGCCGCGTCGAACTTCGCCATGAAGATCGGCGCGCGGTGGCGGAAGACGTGGTCGTTGTGCGCGCCGCGCCGCGTGTAGGCGAGGTAGAGCGCGCCGTCGGGACGCAGCCAGTGCTGCTGCGTGTTGTAGTTTTCGAGGAGCGAGCCGTCGTTCCAGCGCCACGGACGCGGCTTCGAGAACGTCAGGCCGTCGTCGCTCTCCGCCCAGAGGCCCTGCACGTCCGTGCGGAGCGTGAGGTAGTACTTGCCGCCCAGCTTCGCGAGGGACGGCTCGCCGATGCCGCGCGGATAGGTGTCGTCGGCGAGCGGCGTGCCGGCCGAGAGCACCTTGAGCATGTCACCCTCGAACCGGCAGCGCGTGATCACGCAGTAGCTCTTGTGGTTGCCGTCGTTCTGCGGCGGAATCACGTAGAACGGCACGAGCAGGTCGCCGTTGTCGCATTCGAGCTTCTGCCCGAACGGGAGCGTGCGCGCGTATTCGAACGGCACCTGCAGCTCGTGGCGCGAGGTGAATGCGCCCTTCTCCGGATCGACCGTGTAGTACATGGGGAACGTGGCGGGACGCCCATCCACGGACGTGAGCATCGGCACCTTGTCGTTCACGTAGCGCTGCGCCGCGCCGAGACCGAACCAGCGGCGGTTCTTCTTGCTGTAGTTGACGGTTCCGTAGTAGGTCGTGCGGATCTTGTCCTCCCAGGTGTCGGCGAAGACCTTCTGGTCGACGCCCGGACCGAACGTCTTGCCGCCGTCCGTCGACTTCGCCATCGACTCGCCGTAGAACACGTCGCTGCCGGTCAGGAGCAGGTTCTGCCACGCGAGCAGCACGGTGCCCTTGCCGTCCGTCGCGATGGACGGCTGTATCTTGCACGTCTTCCCGTCGAAGCCGGGGAAGAGCCGCTGCCGCGAGTACGACAGCACCTCGTCCGGCGTACCGAACGCACAGAGCGCGGCGGCTGCACACGCAAGGGATATCGCTCTTCTCATGTTTTCTCTCCATCTGCGGGTGGTGGAAACAAAAGGCCGCGGATCCGCTCCGTGAGGGCGACGGCGGCGGCGTGCGGGACGGTACCCGGCTCGGGCGCGGCCACGGGAATCTCCCCGCACACGCGCAGCGTATACGTGACGACACGGTCGCCCACGTCCCACCAGGGCTGTCCCTTGGCGAGGACGGGTGGGTCGCACGTGACCGACACGCACGGCACGGGCGCGCCGGCGTGGAGCGCGATCTGCGCGGCCCCGCGGTGGAGCTTCCGGGCCGGCGCGTCCGCGGGCGTGCGCGTACCCTCGGGGAAGATCACGAGGTTCCCGCCGCGCGCCAGGAGATCCTTCGCCTCGTCCAGCACGCGCCGGGGATCGTCGTTGACGAGGAACGCGGCGTTGACGACGCGCGAGTAGAAGAAGTTGCGTCCGGCCGCCGCCTTCGCGACCGCCGTCGCGTTCGGCAGGTACGCAAGCAAGATCACCACGTCGATCAGCGACGGGTGGCTGGCCACCACCACGCGCCCGCGCATCGCCGCAAAGCGCGCACGGTCTTCCGGCGACAGCACCACGCGGATCATGCCCGTCATGCGCGCCGCCCACACGAACAGTCGGTAGCAGGCGCGGACGAGCGCGCGCATCGCGCGACGCGCCCTGAAGAGCATGAGCGGCGGAAAGAGGATGCAGCCGAGGATCAGCCCGCCGACTCCGAAAGCCAGGAAGAAAAGCAGCGCGACCACGCTGCGCAGCAATCGAACCCAGAGTCGGCGCGGCGCGTTTCCCATGCGTCAGGTCCGCCTAAGGGTGAAAGACGCCGCCTCCAGCGCGTCGGCGCGTCCGGAGAAAAACGCATCCGCCGCGTCAAAGGAGACGGGCGGACACTCCGCGGAGCGTAAATCCGCGCAGCACGACCTGCCGGGCTCGAGGCGCACCGCGAGCGCGCACGCAGGCTGCAGCGGACCAAACGCCGGCGCGTAGAACGCAGGCGTCGCCTCCTCCGCAAACACGAACACGACCGACCCCTGGTAGGGCCCGCTCGCCGAGCGGGCCGCCG
>JAFRNO010000349.1 GCA_017430155.1 Kiritimatiellia bacterium
GTGCCCACGCAGCGCGAACGCGGCAAGGCGTACGGTCGCTACGTGTCGGGGGTGGCGGAGTTCGGGTTCGTGGTGGGCGTGGAGTGGTTCACGCTCATCGACCAGGCCGCGACGGGACGCTACTTCCAGGGAATCGGCGGCGAGAGCTACAACACGGGGCTCCTCTCCGTGACGGACCGTCCCTACCGCGACCTCTGGGAAGAGATGGCGAAGGCGAACCTCGCTCTGATCAAGAGCTTTATCCGCTAAGCCGACTAAGTGGTTACGCAAAAATAAACTGACCCCTTATCTGCAACTTTGTGATTGTCCACCCCCCACCAAACCACCAAACTACCTAACCACAAAACTACCTAACCAGCAAACTACCTAACCACCAAACTACCTAACAAGTTATAGGCAAGCGTATTCAAGTTATTGTTGAGTCAAATGTGCGAGGCGGTCGGTCTCGGCAATGCGAAAGCGCGTGCAAACTACTGACTGCAGGCGGTCGTCGGGATACAGCTTGATGTAGGTGGTGCAGAGGATCGTGCCGTCCGGCAGGAGCTCCACGCCCGAATAGCCCGTATCGCCGCGCCAGCCGCCGTACTGCGTGCCGCTCCAGCTCTTCATCAGGTGGATGCGGTACTGGCCGGGACGGCCGTTGCGCAGGTCGTCGTACGTGCCCACCCATGCAACGTACTGTCCGTACGTGCTGCTGCCGAGCGCGCGGTCGCGGAACGCCACCACCCAGCGTCCGTCCGGCAGCTGCACGCCCTCGTGGCGGTCGCCCGTCAGTCCCCAGCAGGTGTCGACGGGTTTTGTCCAGGTCTTGCCCTCGTCGCGGCTGAAACACATCATGCTCCGCGCCGTGTGGCGGTTCTCGCGGATGAGGAGGCCGATCTCGTTGCCGTCCGGCGAGCGCAGCGCGAACGGCTCGCAGAGGTTCTTGTTCTCCGCCGCCGCCACGATGCGCGGCGCGCCCCACGTGAAGCCGCCGTCCCTCGTGACGCTCATCCACACCGCCTGGTCGTCGGTCGGACGGTCCTTCGCCTTCTCCTTCGACTTGAAAACCTGCCCGAAGAGCGCGCTTGTGCCGTCCTTGAGGGGCATGAAGCCCGTCGGCGGCATGCCGGCGGAGAGGTGCGACGCGGGCGGCGTGACCCACCAACTCTTCCCGTTGTCGCGGCTCATCATGATGCCGAGCCCGCCGCCCGTCTCGGGCTGGCAGTTCGCGCTGAACACGCAGAAGTTGACGCCCGAGCCGTCGGGACGCGGCACCGTCTGGAGCGTGGGGCAGTTGCGGTGGAACTTGTACTGCGCGGGCAGGAGATCGTCGATGCGCGTCCACGTGCGTCCGCCGTCGTCCGACCGCGCGGCCGGACCGCATCCGCCGCCGTGCTTGATCGTCCAGACGCAGAAGAGCGTCTTGCCGTCCGGCGTGAGGAGCGTGGTGGGGTGCCCCTGGTACGTGTCGGGCGTGCCCATCGCGATGACCGTCTGGCGGAACGCGTCGCGCGTGAGGTCGACGATCGGCAGTTCGTCGTGGTATGTCTGGACGATCTTCTTCGGGGGCTGTCCGTCCGGCGCCGTCTTCGCGAGCGCGGCGATCTCGTCGGCGGAGAGGAGGCGCGGCTCGTAGCGCACGTCGGCGATCTCGCCCTGGAACGGACGGTCCCCGCCCTTCGACCCGTTGCCGAGGCACGCCGCGCCGCCCTTGTACACGGCCGGCAGCGGCTTGCCCTTCATGCCCACCTCGGCCGCGGCGCCGTTGATCCACAGCTTCGGCGTTCCGAGATCGTATTCGCTCGCCGCGCCCATCGTCACGGCCACGTGCACCCAGGCGTTCGTCGGCAGAAGCCCGTGGAACCCCCAGGCGCTCGGCTTCTCCGGCATGTTGACGCCGAACGTCAAGCCCGCGAGGCCCGACCCGTCCGCCGGGATCGTCGGATGCAGGTAGAACGCCGGCGCCTGGATGATGCGCGGATACGGCATGCTCCCCTTCCCCGGCCCCTCGATCTTCACCCACGCGGCGAACGTCACCTGCTTCGCCTCGGGCACCTGCAGCGCCTCGCCGCAGGTCCTTTCTCCGTTGAACCGATGGATGTCCGCCGCCGCGGCCGCAGCCGCCAGCGCCATCGACGCGAGTGTCACCAGTTTCTTCATCGACATTCCTCTTGAAGTTGAATGTCGTCTAGTATAGCACACTTCCCCCGTTTGGGCTACGGTCCCGCGCGGAGTGTCATGCGCCATGTGTGGCCGCATGTGCCACATGTCATTTCCATCACCGTCGGCCCGTCGACGACGATCCGCGACCGACGAATCCGCGACGTGACCTTGCGGCTCCCACACGTGGGGCAACGGCCCGGAGAAGGGGCAAAACGCCCCAGCAAGAAACGCAAGCACTTCTCAAGCATCGCCATTGGCATCTCCTCCCTCTCTTGAGCACATTCGCATAAGCTCGTCACAGCGCTTGATGGTGTCCTCCGCCGAGTCGTACATCTTGCGCAGCCACTCGTCCGCCTCAAGCAGTTTGGACCCGGACTCGCGGATGATCTTCTTCATCTCGGGCGGAAGGTCATCATTCGCCAGCGCCTCTTCCATGGCCGCCTTCAGCTGGGCGCTGTCGGCCGCCATCTGCGCCTCAAGCTTCTGGCGTTCCGCCTGCCAGTTTTCGAGCGTATACTCGTCAGTTTCCGTGGCCTGTTCCGCCTCTATCTTTTCCGTCTTCATTTCGTCTTTTCCTTTCCGTTCACTGGGACAACGGGCGTCTCGCCCGTTGCAAATCTGGGACAATGGGCGTCTCGCCCGTTGGCATCATCCCGCGCAAGCGACACGAGCATCCCTGCCATAATCCACTCGATCACGGCGCACCCGCCAGACGACACAAGCGGCACGCAACTGCGCAGCACGGGCGACATAAAGCCAAAACACGCCCAGTATCCGTATGCCGCCTGCAACAGGAAAGCGCCTCCCGCGACGGCGACAAACACTTTCTTGCCCACACTCTCCGCCCTGCGATAGCACCAGACCAGAACAGCCGCGAACATCCCAAAGAGCGCCGCCACAAGCACGTTGAACCACTTCCCGAACGCGAGCGCCGCCGCGAACGGCATGGAATACGTAAAACGCCCCGGCAACGCATTCCGCCGCAGCATTTCGTCGTTTCCCGAAAACCAATTTGCCTTGCTCATCGCCTCGCTAGACGCCTCCTGCGCCCATTGCCGCAACATCACCTCGTCGGCAGGATCGGCATCCCGTTCAAGCTCAAGACCGAAATACGCCGCAACATGCACCATCCGTTCATGGTTCCCGAGCGCCTGCACGGCAAACACGCCCGAAAACACCACGCCAGCGACCAGAAGGAACCTCATCACGCGCCGAACGGACAGCTTCTCCGCAATCCAGGCGAGCAGCAACGCAACCGCCAACGGACACCACGCCATCACATTGACATTCAGATGTCCGATGCGGATAAAAAGATAGTGCCTCACCTGCGGAGAGCAGCAAGCGGCAACATACATCGCCAACCACCCAACAGCCAGGAAGGGCGCGGCCTTCAGCCAGCGCCGCCATCCAACCATCACCGCAAGTATGAAAAACGACAATCCAATTCCCGTCCACACAACCTGGCGCCTGAACATCCAATGTTCACCCATCCTCTCGCTAAACCACTTCACATCGGGGCACCACCACATGAACGCCAACCCCATGACCGTCAGCGTAGCCAGCACGAACACCGCGCCCCACGCCCTTCCCGGCATCAGCGCCACCAGCCACTTCGCAACACCTCCTGTGGCATTCATGTAGGTTTCATTCTTGATTTCACCGTCTGACATTTTGTACTCCATTTTTCCATCACACAGCTATTAGCACCATCCGTGCCAAAACAAAAAAATCCCCGAAACCAAGCGGTTCCGGGGATCTCTTCAGCGCCAACCGATCAACGACTGATCAGCGACCTGTTCAATCACTGACCATCAATTTCCCCTGCTGCACCTGCCCTGCAGCCACGCCACGCGCATGATCGATCATTTCCGCTTTCTGGCCACTGGGGCCACCTTCTTTGCCGGCACCGCCTTCTTTGCCACCGCCTTCTTTATCGGCATCGCCTTCTTTATCGGCACCGCCTTTCTCGCGGAAGAAGATGTGTCGGCTTCAGTCTCTTCGGTTACGGACGAATTGTCTCCATTGGACTCCTTGCCGTGCATCAGTTTAATGATAGTCTTTTCGTCACAATACCGCGGCACACCAATCGAGTGGGCATATTCTTCCAAGGCACCTCGGCCAAATTCTCTCCGTCTTTCCATCCAGGACGACAACTTCTTTTTCTGCCCATCTGTAAGAGAGAACAGCGAACGCCAAACGTTTTTGACCCCAAGCAACTCTTTGAACAATTGCTCCACGCCGTCACCCCCCATATAAAATCCCCTTCCACACCAGAACCGACTAACAACATCATTGTCATAAGCGAATCCCCTATATCCGATGTCATCAATAATCTTGTTGATCTTGCCTATCGGCCACTTCTCGACCGGCAATTCCCGTACGTCCGATTCCAATATGACCAAACATATCACCATCCAGAGCGTCTCTCTTGCGATCTGGCGCACTTGCTCAAATCGTTCTTTTTCTTTCTGGGTCAACTCCCCTCCCGCTTTCTTTAGCAACGAAGAGGAGAGAAGCCCAAGCCCCCAACGACCTGTCGTCAGCTTTGGCAGA
>JAFRNO010000045.1 GCA_017430155.1 Kiritimatiellia bacterium
CACAGCAACCCGCGCCGGCACTCGCGCGCCTCGCCGAATTCCCACTTGCTCCGCAGGTTCATCGCTTCAACCCTCCATGAACGACAAAGGAAAGTTCATGCTCTCGATGGAGCCGTCGCAGGACTGCCCGCCGGCCACGCAGATCACCTGGCCCACGATGAAGCGCGTCTTCTCCACGTCCGCGAGGAACTGGATCATCGGAACGATCTCCTCCACCGTGCCGCCGCGTCCGACCGGTATCTTGCGCGAGAAGCTCGCCACGTCCTCCTTCGAGTAGCGCTCGGCGAGCTTCGTGAAGATGAGGCCCGGCGCCACGCAGTTCACGCGGATGCCGTACTTCGCCACCTCCACGCCCAGGGCGCGCGTGAACATGTTGAGCCCGCCCTTGCCCGCCGAGTACGGCAGCATCCGGCGGTGCACCCACGTCACCAGGCTGTGGATGGACGAGATGTTGACGATGCGTCCCTCGGTCTTCTTCTCCACCATGTCCGCCACCGCGTAGCGCGAGCAGTACGCCGCCGCGTTGAGGTTGAGCGCGATCTGGCTGTCCCAGTACTCCATGGGCATGTCCTTGAACTCGCCCTTCGGCCCGCCCGGAATCTGGAGCGCGCCGCCGGCGTTGTTCACCAGGACGTCGATCTTCCCGAACGTGGCGACGAAGTCCTCGACCATCGCCTTGCAGTGGTCGTGCTTCCCCACGTCGCCCGCGTAGATCTTCGTCTTCACGCCGTACTTGGCACACTCCGCCGCCACCGCCTCCGCGCCCGCGGGGTTCTTGTTGCAGGTGATGCCGATGTTCGCGCCTTCGTCGCGCGCAAACGCGACGGCGCATCCCGCGCCGATGCCGTGCGACGAGCCCGTGATCAATATGTTTCGTGCCATCTTCTGATACCTTTCAAATTCAAAGTTCAGTAGAACCGTCTGCGTCAGACCGCTCGAAGTCCGAGAGCGGGAACTTCCATTCCGGACGGTAGCGGAACGGCGTCTTGAACTTCTTCGTGAGGACGCCCTTCTCCTCCAGGTGGCAGTAGCACGCCACGTCGCAGGCGCGTCCGCAGATGGAGCACTGGTAGGCGTGCTGGGCGGGCGGGTAGAAGTAGATCTCGTCCATGATCTTCCGCGCCTTTTCGGGCGTCACCTCGGCTTCGCCGGCGATGATCTTCAGCCGGTCGGGGAAGTCGGGAAACGCCTCCGGCGGCATGAACGGGTTCTTCTGTCCGTTCGCGCCGTTGTAGTAGGCGGCGCAGCGCCAGTCGTCGATCTTCCCGTCCGCGCCCACGCAGTGGCCCGGACACCCCTTCGCGCATTCGCCGCACCGGTCGCAGAGGTGTGGCGTCACCACGGGATCGGACGGCAGCTCGGCGTCCGTGAGGATGAAGCAGAGGCGCTGGAACGGACCGAACGCGTCCGTGAGGAGCGCCCCGTGGAACCCCTTCTCGCCGAGACCGCACTGGACCGCCGCGTCGACGAAGTCGAACTGCGGCTCCTCCACGCGCCCGCGCGTGATCGCATCGTAGGCCACCTCGGGGTTCATGCCGTCCGTCGACTCCATAATCGTCTGGTGCCGGCGCTGGGGCACGGCCGTGTAGCCATGCGACTCCAGCAGGTTCGCGAGGCGCACGAGCGCCACGGGCATCACGGTCTCCTCCATGTTCTCCACGGACATCGTCGTGTACTGATAGTACGTGGTGCCTTCCTCCGTGCCGCGGTAGCTCCCGCGCAGGCACCGGAACACGAACCCGATCACGCTCTTCACCTGCGGATAGATGCGGAAGATCTTGTGGTCGGGCGCGAAACGCGCCGCCGGCGCCACGCCCATCAGATCCGCCCCGCAGGTTTTCGCCAACTCGAAAAGCTCTTTCTTCATAGCGTCTTCCCCGTGAGATGTTCCCAGCAGGCGACGTCGCACTTCTTGCCGCAGAGGCACGCCTGGTAGCCCCACTGCGTGCGCGGCAGGTCATAGCCGCGCGCCTTGTTGTAGTGCTCCCAGCACTTCCACGTGTCGAGCCCCTTCTCGGGATCGATGCAGCCCGCGTCGCACGCCCGCACGCACGCGTCGCATCCGGCGCAGAGGTCGTCCGAAAACGGCGGGTTCGTGGCGAGCGGCGCGTCGGTGACGATGAAGGCGTAGCGCATGAACGGACCGTATTCGCGGTTGATCACCTTCCCGTCGCGGCCGGGCATGCCGATGCCGCACGCGCGCGCCGCCTTTCCGAAGTCGATCATAATGTCGGGCGGCGGCTTGCCCGGCTCGATGGGCGAGGCGTACTTCAGCTCGTAGATGCCGATCGTCTCGGGGTTGGCGGAGTGGTCGCCCTGCACGCGCAGGTTCGGCGTCGTCCGCTGCAGGCACGCGTCGTAGCCCTCGTCCTCGATGATGGACGCCATCTTGAAGAGGAAGATCTCGAAGTACTCCTCGTCGATGGCCTTCACGCCCACCGTCGTGTAGGTGTAGAACTGCGTGCCGTCCTTCATCGTCTTGTACAGCCCCTTCGGCACGGGGATGCCGAACCCGACGATGCACTGCGCCTTCGGGCAGATCATCTTCGGGTCGCGCCGCGGGTCCTCGCCCTCGAACAGCGCGAGGTCGCCCACGCCGAACTTCGCCGCGCCCAGCTCGAAAGCCGCCGCTTCAATTATCTCACGCGTTAACATTCCAATTACAGTCCTTTTACGAGGTTAGATGGAGGACAAAGGACAGAGGACGAAGGACAAAGGATTTGCCCGCCATCCTTTGTCTTCTGTCATCTGTCCTCTGTCCTTCGCCATTCGAAATCACCTGTCCATCTTCCAGGCCTTCGGCCTCGTCCGCAGCGGGTTCTTGAACCGGCCGTGCATGCAGCCGCCGGGCTTCTCGAGCATTGAGACGCACGCGCGGATACAGCCGCCGCACTTCGCCATGTTGTAGCCCACCCACGTGGGGAAGTACTTCTGCAGGGCCGTGTACACCTTCATGATCTCGTGCTCGTTCGCCTCGGCCTTGCCCTCCATCAGGTCGAGCGCGCCGTCTTTGTTCTCGTCCCACACTTCCTTCGGCACGAACGGGTTGAAGTAGCGCCCCGCGTGCGTGTAGAAGGCGTAGCACTTCCACATGTCGATGTCGCCCCACTCCATCACGTAGTCGCCGATGGAGGCGGTGCACTTCTTGCCGCCCTTGATGGGCGGGATGCAGTGCCCGGGGCACTCGCGCACGCACGCGCCGCACTTGCGGCAGAGCGGCTTGCCGCTGTAGATGGGATCGTATGCGTCGAACTCGGCGTCCGTGAAAAGGAACGCCACGCGCTGGAGCGGACCATAGGCGGGCGTGAGGAGCATCTTCGACCAGCCGATCTCGCCGAGGCCGCACGCCACCGCGCAGATGCGGAACTGGAACTGGAGGTCGGGCGGCACGTTCTCGCCGGGACGCGTCGCGCGCGTGAACTCCACGGAGCGGTGGTGCGCCGTCGAGTTCTTCGCGTTCTCGTTCACCTCGATCTGCTCCTCGGGCGAGAGCGTGGCGCCCACGGAGCCGTCCATGTCGCTCACGCAGCCGCGCGCACCTGTGTTGCGGTAGACGAACGCCTCGTAGCCCTCGTCCTCGATCGCCTTGCCCACGTGATACAACACCGCCGGCGCGAGGATCTCGTTGATGCCGCCGTAGGCCATCGACGGGTACTGGTAGAACTGCGTCCCCTCCTCGATGCCGCGCTGGACGCCGCGCGGGATGCGGAACACGAAGCCGACGATCGACTTCACGTTCGGCCACAGCAGGCCGGGGTTCATCTCCGGCGGCGCATTCCTCATGCGCTCGACGGGCGCGACGCCGCACATGTCGGCACCGGCTTTCTTCGCAATTTCCTTGATGCGTTTTGCGCTGATCATTTCTATCTGTCCTGTGCCGATAGTATAGCACAGAAACCCCTTGCCCAAAAGCCGCGAATCGCGAAATCAATCTCAACGCCCCGGCTGCCGGATCTGGGCATGTCCTACACGGCCATGAACGGACCGCCAAGTGAGGACGGTCCGACAGATTCCGCCGGCGCATCGGAAGACAGCTTCAGAGAACCGGAGAGCTCGCCCGCAAGACGCGCGAGCATGACGATCCGGTCGGCAAGGTCTTCGGCCGTGAGATCGGCGAGCGGGAGGTTTGCCGAGAGGACCAGAGAATCCGCAAAGAGGCCCAAGTGGTGCCCGGCCACCTCGCGTCCGAAAAGGTTCATCTCGAGCGCGCGCATGAGTGTCTTGGGCGGAAATCCGCCCTCGGGCGCGACGGCGAGGACCGTGAAGGCCGTCAACTCGCGCTCTCCCGTCTCGTCGGCGCGCAGCAGCACGGCATGGTCCTCGGCAAACATCTCGACGACGCCCGAGTCGTCAAGCGCGAACTTGATTCCAAGGCCGTCGCCAAGTTCCGAGACAAGTCGTTCGTAGGTTGTCATGGTCGTTCCGTTCTTCCTGTTCCTTTCATTCCTCCGCCACATGGTGCAGATGGGCGGCCATCGTCACCGTGCCCTCGAAACGGTAGGCGTCCTGGACCTTGTCCGCGGCGGAATGGTGACGCCGGGGGTCCGAGTAGTCGTGGTCGGCGTCATGGACGGGCTTGGGGTCGTAGAGGGACCAGTCGGCCTTCGAGAGCTTGTCAAGGTTGCCAGCGGGGAACGTGATGTCCATCTCGTACTCGTCGTAGCTTCCGTCGCCCAGCGCATAAAAATCTCCGCCCACGATGGACACTCCGTGCACGGGTATCCGCGTACGCAGGTTGATGGTCACGTTGCCCGCAGGGTCCTTGGAAAGCGCATATGACTCCAAGCGATCCTTCTGGGAGTCCGGCACGTCCGCAAACTTCACGTGTGAATTGCGGCCTTCGATGTTGAACATCTCCCCATAGGCGTTTGCGGCGATGCCGGGAATGGCCTGGGCGACGCAGGTCATCAGGATCCAGACTTTCATCTTGGTCGGCGGATCGGCCTCCGCGAACTTTGCGGCGGCGTTGCCTGTCACGAACTGCACGAGCTTGTCGCGGGCTGTCTTGGCGTCTGCAGGAAGCGTCTCTCCTCCCTGCAAGCGCACCTCCATGCCACGCTCAAGGTCCTTCTCGAAATCCAGGGTCTTCGCATTGGGATTGAACACGCGGGCCTTTGGCGCCGTCCCGTCTTCCGCTTTCGGGGGATCGTCGAAGAGGCACTCCGCGATCTGGCCGCAGATGGAGGTCGTAACCATCGCCTTGCAGTTGGAGTAGAGATCGTTCCGCAGCTGAACCTGGTCAAGATCGCCCAGTTTCTGCATGAACTCGTTGATGCGGCCGGCGCGGGTTCCCGACGCGGGGAAGAGGACGCCCCCTTTCGCAAGCCAGCCGGCGCTGATCCGCGTCATGTCCGGCTCCGCCGGACGGCTGATGGGGGCCTCGGGGTCCGGATGGCCGAGATCCGTCTTCAGCTGAATGACGGCATCGTACCAGATGGCCGTGAGCTGGCGAGCCTCCACAGAACCGTCCAAGTTGTCGTAAAACGACAGCAGGTTCTTTCCTGCCGGCGACTCCATCGCGGCGAGCATCCCCGCCTTCTTGTCCGCCGGCAACAAGGCCAGAAAGCTCCGCAGCATGAGCGAGTTCCTCGGCAGCGACGTCTCCTCGCGGCCGGCGGCGGTCGACAGCGCGGCGTATGAACGGGAGAAATGCGCCATGAGGCCGGACATCGCGTCGTGGATGTCCATTTCCGTCGACTGGGCGCCCATTCGGTTCACGGCGTCCGCCGGAGTGCTGCGGCCGATGGTCACGAACAGGCGCAACGGGTCCGGTACGGCGCTCGTGGGCGCAATGCGCTTGTCCACGTCGATGATGTATTGCCGCACGGCGCGACACGTCTCATCCCCGAACTCCCGGCCCAGTTCCCGCGCCTTGTCCAGATCCGCCTTCAGGTCATCAACGGCCGCCTCCAGGCGGTCCTGGGACTTCATCCCCCCCGTTCTGTCGTCGCGGAACATCAGGCGCATCTTCTTGCAGAGGACCTCGACGTCGCCCTGTCCGTCGCCAAGTCGCGTAAAGAGCGCGCGCATGCGCGTCTCCATCGCGTTGAACGCGTCGTTGAACTTGATCCGGCCATATCCGCCCGTCGGCTCATCCTCCGGAAAATACTCCCTGAGAAGAAGTCCTTTATAATCCTCCTGCGCCTCCTGCGGCAGAAAACCCGGATACCCCCGCTCGGCAAAACGCGCAATGAACAAATTCCTTCCCGCAGACCTGCACTCGTCAGGGCCGGACATCGCGTCGAGCTGGTCGATGATGCCCTTGATCTGCGCCTTGCCGAGCGCACGGTCAGTGCGCACCTGCGAAAGCAGCTCCGCGGCCTTTTTCTGGACATCCTGGCTGAAGAAGCGCGGGTCGTTGAGAATCGCGTGGTGAATCGCCAAAAGCGTGTCGCCGTTCTGCTTGCGCGCGTCGCCGATGTTGAAGAAAACCTTGAACCGATGAAACCTGCCGACGTCTTCTATCTGACCCTGCTGTCCAAGCACGAATCGTTCGTCGCCCTTGAAATTGCGGATGGCGTTAAGTGAAATTGGCATCGCTTGACCTTTCTGTTTTTACTGACTTCATTCTGAATACGCACAGCATGCGAAAAGATTACAACGACCTCTACACAGATTTAGCCGCATGCTGAAACAACGCGGAGTGGTCGGGCTCGAGCAGGGACATGACGTTGCCGATGTGCGAGCCGGTGGCATAGGACTCCAGGATCCGCACCGGATGCGCGTTGATGCGCGTGGCGAGCTTCATCGCCGTGCAGAGGCCCTCGTACTTCGGTACGTCCTCGGGCGCGATCCAGTTCGTGCGCTCCATCCACTTCGCGCGGTTCTCAGAACGCGCGAGCCACATCCAGCACGTGCCGCCGTAGGCGTACCCGTTGTCTTCGCGTGCGATCTCCGCCTCATGAGCAACGAGGTTGTCGTGGAACACGTGCGACGAGCAGAAATTGAGACAGCCCGAGTTGGCGAGGATGTAGAGCTTCTTCCCGTGCGCGTCGCACCACCCCTTGATCCGACGCACCGCCGCAAGGTCGCGGTTCAGCTCGCGCTTGAGATAGAAGCCGTCGAAGAGGTCCGCCAGGTAGTCCATCCCCTCCTCGGTGCC
>JAFRNO010000350.1 GCA_017430155.1 Kiritimatiellia bacterium
CCCGTGATCCGGCCCATCCGTCCGGCAACACGAAGCCGACTTCAACCCAGCCGTCGCCGCGCTCGACCGCGAGCGTGTCCACCGGCGTGCCGTCGAGTTCGCTTGAAAACACGAGGTTCGTATTGGAAGCCCCAACGAGCGATACGGCGAATGCGGAGCGACCCAAGGTCACTGTCGCGACGCGTCCGGTCGCCATTTCGGCCACAAAGTCGGAGGGATAGATTTGGAAGCCGACGAGATTCGTGACGCCGGCGAGCGGCACCGTGCCGCTCACATTGGCGTAGGCGTCCTTGCCGATGAACGCGAGCGAGCGACCGCCGAAGGCCGTCATCGTGGGGTCGTCCGAGCCGCGCTTCGACGAAAGCACGATGTCCGGGAGAAGCCCTTCGCGAAGCGTCTCCGCCCATGAGAAGCGGTAGTGTTCCACAAGGCCCGGATAGGTGATCGGCGTCGGCATGTCGGGGAGCTGGATGTTGCCGCGCCACCACACTTCGACGGGGTTCGCGCTTTCGTTCACGCCGTAGATCGCCGATTCGAGCTTTTCGTAGGGATCGGCCTCTTCAGCCGAGCCATCCACATTCTCCAGGGCAGCAATGGCATCGCCTGTCATGTTGCCCACTCCGTCCGGCGACGGCTCGTGGTAGAGGCGCGGGTTCCAGTTGCGACCGGTTGAGGCGGCGGCATAGATGTAGCCGGGCAGCGTCTCGTCCATCCGCTTCGACACGTTCTCGGCCTTGCCGGCCGCGACGCCCGAGAACATCGTTGCCTCGAAGCCGATCGGCCAGTCCGCGACAATCGCGCCGGCGTCGGTCGAGGCAAGCACATCGGTGCTCGTGCGGTAGCGCGACAGCATCGGCAGATACCACGGCACGTCCTGCGCATCTGTCATGATCTTCAAGAGGAACTTGCCTTCGCCGTTCACGGTCACCTCACCCGTCGAGGAGTCCGATTTCGCGACCAGCGAATCTGGTGACTTGTAACCGAGCACCTGCGCGGTGTAGTTGGTCGGGATCGCCCACTTGAGGCCGGGCTTCGCGGGATCGTCCGAAATGACGAGCCGGTAGGTGTCGTCCGGCCAGGAGATGAGGTACCAGTCGTTCTCGAACGTCCACATCACGCCCATCGGGTCGGAGGCCTTCCAGTAGATGTCCACCTTCCACGGCATCGCCATGTTCAAGGTGCCGCTCGTCGATTTGTCGGTCGGCGCGATCGCGTATATCTTGCCGTGGTACTTGTTCGAGAGTTCCTGCCCCTGCGGTGCGGAGAACTTCTCGATGTAGGGCGAGTAGGGGTCGTCGCTGGTTATTTCGGAGCCCTTGTTGACGGCACCCTGGAGGCCGGCAATGTCCCAACCACCTCCGACGGGGCGTAGCTCCGATCCCACCGTCGCCTGGAGCGTGTTCACGGCCGGCGGCGTGATCTCGACGACGATGGAGGCGACGAGGTGCTCCTTCGTCTCCGTGTCGTAGTACGCGAGGACGAACTGCCCCTTGGGGCAGTCGATCGTGCCGTTCGCCTCATCGACAATATAGCGCGCCGTGAGCATGTGCGACGTGACGGGGTCGTAGTCGATGCCCCAGACGACGTTCGAAGCAGCAGCGCCCGAAGCGCCCGGGTTCGTCACCGCGTAGCGCGGCGTAATGACCGCCGGGTCGCCGAAGAACCGGACGAAGCGTCCCGACAAATCGATGAACGCGGCGCTGTTACCCTCGTCGCGGCGCGTCGCGAAGAGACGGTAGGGGCGCATCGCGGTCGCGGCTGAGAAGGTGTAGAGGCTATCGACCCTCGTGCCGTCCTTGAGCACGAACGGCACCGCCATCGCGCCCGAACGGGTGATGAGGAGCATCTCGTTCAAGTTCGTCGTGCCGCCGATGATCTGGATGTAGCCGCCCGAAGCCGCCTCGGACGCGCGGATCGCGGCGAACGTCGCATCCCAGTCGATCTGGCTCGACTCGCGCGGGAAGCGGGTGAGGAACTCGCCCACCTTCGCGTCCGGCGGCTGCTCGGATATCATGCGCCCGACAGACCACGCCGAGAGCGACCAGGAAGTTGTCGCAGAGGTCGCGCTCGCGGACGAGTTCGCCTCGTCTGCGATCGTGCCGGAAGCCGCCGTCGGATACGCTGCCTTCGGCTCTACGTAGTCCGAATGGCCGAAGACGGCTATCCCGGTCTCCTCCATGCGTATCGCGCTGTCCGTCGCGGAATCGGCGAACGCTGTTGCCGCGCAAAGCGCCGCAACGGCAATGACAGGAGAGAGTTCTTTTGCAATGCTCATTGTTTCACCTCTCACTTCTTATAGCTCCAGAACGTGACGCTCACCGTGCCGTTCTCATAAGTCGGGGCGCGGACTTCGTCGCCGGGGCGGACGAACTGGATCGTCGCCGGGATGCGCAAGGTCGAGCGCGGCGAACCCGAACAGTGGATCATCACCACGCCATCGCTGTCGGCAATCCAGAGGCGCTGACCGGCGACGACATTGTCAAAATCATTGTTGTGCCTCGAGTCGCCCCACACGGAAACGCCGGTACCGC
>JAFRNO010000351.1 GCA_017430155.1 Kiritimatiellia bacterium
CTCGCACGTGTCCGTCTTCGGATCGCCGACGCAGGTGAACGCGGGATCGTCCTTGCCTCCGGCTTTCGCACGGGCGGCCGCCGTGTTGAGGGCGAGTCCCGGGCAGTCGAAGGCCGCCTTGGACATCTGGGAGAGGATCGCCATGACGGCATATGTACTGTTCCTCTCGTAGGGCTTCAGTTTCGCGGTCCCCGCCTTCGCTGCGGCGACCGCGCGCTCCACGGGTCCCTTGGCGATCCGTATTGCGGAAAGACCGCTGTGTTTTACGGAAAGACCGCTGAGGGCGCCCTTGTAGGCTTCCATCCCCTTGTCGTCCGCGAAGGCGTTTTTGCTTTGGGCGATGGCTTGGCAGAGCGTGCGTTTGATCTCCTCTCCGCACAGGAATCCGACGGCGTAGTCCGAACGATGCGCGTCGACTTCGCCCAGTTTCCGGGCAAAGGCGCTTCGCAGCGCGTCGGCGCCCTGGCCAGTCCCTTTCACGGACTCGTGCAGGAACCGTTCCTTTTCCCTGCGGGCCGCTTCGACCATGGACTGCTCGACGCGGTCCTTGACCGACTGGGCGTCGAACTCGTCTTCCCCGACGTGTTCCTCGGACGCCTTGATGGGGGTGCTCTTGGCGAAGGGATCGCCGCAGTTCATGTCGACGACTTCCTTCAGCTCGTCCAGTTGCGCCGCCTGCCGTTTCCATGCATCCACACGACGTGCGGACATGCCGTTCTTCAGCACATTGGAAGGGATGCTGTCGGGAAGTTTCGCCGACTCCGCATCGTGGCTGGCGTCGTCGCAATATTTCTTGAGCTTGCGGGCCGCATCCTCCGTTTGAAGTGCCGTCTGAAGCTTCTGGAAAGAGACGCCGTCGCCAAGGCCCTTGGCGAGCAGCATGCCCGCGAGGAGTTTCCGGTAGTTCTGCCGCGCCTCGCCGTTCGTTTGGGGATGATGGGGGGCGGTCTTGTCCATCGCCTCGTCGAGAAGCCTGTTGAGCGAGACGACCGCCTGGTTGATGTCATGGGCGGGGGCGCCAGGCCTGAGGAGTTTGAGGTCGGAGAACGGTTTTTGCCGTTCCATCTGCCTGACGGTCGTCACCATGCTGTCGAGCAGGGGCGTGTCCAGAGGGGCTTCCCCGCTACGCGAAAGCAACATGAATGGTTTTATCACGTCAGCCAGCTTCCGGTCTCCGCCTGTCACCTGGCGCAACGTGTTGGCGTCGGCCACCAGTTCACGGGCTTCTTGCGTCACCTCATCCTCCGTACGCAGATCGAACTGTTGTCCCATGGATTCAAATTCGCCGTCGTCGTCGTCGCCGACTGGCCTGAAGAGGGTTTTGACGGGATCCATCAGGAAGAGTTCGAGGGCGTCCTTGTCGTCGAGGCTGGCCTTCACGGCGGTACGGATCAGATCCGTAAGGTCATCTTCATCGTCAAACCACGCGGCGGGCTTCATCTGCAAGGCGGCAAGTTTCTTCTCCACCTGTTGGACGAGGCCCTCAACATGCTGGTCCACGGCCGTCTGGACGGCGAGGATGCGCCGCGCGGTGAGCGGCTTGCCCTTGCCGTAGTCGTCGAACTTCATAGCCGCACGGATCGAGTCGGGGAGACACGCCACGTCGTTCTCGTCCTTGCCGCCGAACATCGCGATGACGGAGCCCTTGAAGAGGTCGCGGACCTCGTTGTTCATGTCTTGGGACTTTTTGCCGCGCGCAATGTGCCCGACGAAGTCGAATTTCGATTTCGCCTCGATGGACATGGAGCCATCCGCTTGGCGGCTGCCGTCTTTTCTTGCGAGAATCGTGCTGCCCTTTACTCCCTCGGATTGGGCGAATTGCGTGAACGCGGAGTACTGCGAAATCGCCGTTTGTAGACTCATGGTTCCGTGTGGCATTGTTTGGTTCCTTTCTGGGTGGTCATCAGTGGTGGTCGAGGTCGACAAGCATCTGGGTGACGTCCTCTCCGACGCGTCCCGCGATTGTGTGATCAAGCTCGTTTTCGCCGACGGGATGGAGGGACGGCTCGATTGGCTGGAATTGGGAATCGCTTCCGTCGCAGGTCTTGTCTACGGCGAACTTCAGCTGGTCCAGCATCTCCATGTGGCGATTCCACGCTTTTTCAAAGACCGTCATCGTTCTTTCGCCGGGCGTCCCCCGCATGGTCTGGGCGAGATCGGCATAGGTCTTTTTGCTGTCAAGGCACTTCCGTTTCAGCTTGCTCGCGGCTCCCGACGCAAGTGCTGCCTGCGCCGAGCGGAGGGAGGCCTTGTCGGGAAAGGCGCGGGCGAGCATTAGGCTCGAGAGAAGGAGCAGGTATCCCGTCTGTGCCTCGCCGTCCGTCTTGACGTAACGGGAGCTCGTCTGGCGTATCGTGGCGGCAAGGAGCTTGTCGAGCGTGATGGCCACCTTCTGGATGTCCTGTGCGGTGACGCCCGGTTTGAGGAGGGCGAAGTCGGCGAGGTCGGCCGGTTTCAACTGCTTGACGGCCGTTACCATGCTGGCCAAGAGGGGCTTTGAAAGCGGCATCACGTCTTTGAAGTCGAGGTACGGTCTCGTCACTTCGGACAGACGCTGGTCGCCTCCGGTGCCCAGGTGCACCAAGACTTCGTCGGCTAAGTCTTTTACCCGTTGCGCCACCTCTGAGTTGCTGCGCAGCGAACTGCCGAAGACACTCGTGCCGAAGAGAATGTCCTTGGGGTTCTGCAGAAGGGCGGCGAAGGCGTCTTCGTCGTCATGGCACGTCGCCACGGCCGTCATGATTCGCCCCTTTACGTCGTCGTCCACCGTGACGCCCTGCGCGGCAAGCTTATTCTCCACCGACTCGGCCCGCTCGGAGACGACTTGGTCCACGGCCGTCATGACGGCGCGGATGCGGCGCGCGGAGAGTGGCTTGCCCTTGCCGTAGTCGTCGAACTTCAGCGCGTCCCTGATGGAATCCGGCAGGCAGGACAAGTCGTTGTCGTCGGTTCCGCCGAACATCTTGATGATCGTCGTCTTGAAGATGTTCCGGACGGTTTCGTTCGTGCTCTTGGAGGTCTCGCTGCGTGCGATATGGCCAATGAAATCGAATGTCGACTTCGGTCTGATGTCGGAGATGGCGCCCGGGGCATCTCCCTTTGCCTCGACGACCGACCGGTCCTTTATGGCGGACTTGGCGAGGGATTCAAACGTCCTGAACTGTGCGACCGCTTGGTCTTGCGTCATCATTATTCGCATGTCTCTTGTCCTTTCTGTTTTAACACACTGCTGACACTCCGTTTACTCGCCAAGGGCGGAAAGGTTACAACGCGAACATTATACCATGTTTTCCGTTCCCTGAACACGCCGATTGCGCAATGCATGCGGATATGGTATCATACGCACCGTTGTTTAACCCCTCAGAGGATAGAGAAATGTCAGATTGCTGCATTTTCGCCGGCCAGGGCGCACAGGTGCCCGGCATGGGCAAGGATTTCGCCGAGGCCGACGCCGAGGCGATGGCGCTGTTCGACAAGGCGAACGCCGTCCTGGGCTTTGACCTGAAGAAAATCTGCTTCGAGGGTCCGGCCGAGGAGCTCACGAAGTCGAATGTCTGCCAGCCGGCCATCTTCGTGACGAGCTACGCGGCCTACCGCGCGTTCCAGAAGAAACGCCCCACGTCCTTCGCCTGCGCGGCGGGACTCTCCCTCGGCGAATGGGGCGCGCTCTGCGCCGCCGGCGTCCTGGACTTCGACGCCACGCTCACCGTCCTGGAGGCGCGCGGCCGCTTCATGCAGGAGGCCTGCGCGGCCACGCCTTCGGGCATGATCGCCATCGTGGGCGCGTCCGCCGACCAGCTCAAGGAACTTTGCGAGAAGACCGGCTGCACGGTCGCCAACGTCAACTCCGCCGCGCAGCAGGTGCTGTCCGGCTCGAAGAACGCCGTGGCGCAGGCCGCCGCCGTCGCGAAGGAGCTCGGCATCAAGCGCGCGATCCCGCTCCAGACGGCCGGCGCGTTCCACTCCCCGTTCATGGCGCCCGCGCGCGAGAAGCTCGCGCCCGTCCTCGACGCGATCGCGTTCCACGCGCCGCAGTTCCCCGTGCTCTCCAACGTCACGGGCCAGCCCCATTCCTCCGACCCCGGCGCCATCAAGGCGCTGATGCTCGAGCAGGTCACGCAGACCACGAACTGGGCGGCGGACGTCGAGGCCGCGAAGGCCCTCGGCTGCACGCGGTTCGTCGAGTTCGGCCCCGGCAAGGTGCTGAGCGGGCTCATCAAGAAAATCGACGCGGCGCTCATCACCACGAACGTCTCGGACCTGGCGGCGCTCGACGCGGCCGTCGCCGCGCTCGGCTGACGGCGCACGGAATAAAAGGAGGCGAACGATGAAGAGACGGGATTTCCTCAAACTGGCGGCGGCGGGCGTGCCCGCGTTCAACATCGGAAGCCTCCTCGCGGCACCGCTCGCGCGGCGCATTGCGCAGGGCGGGAAGATACGCGTGGCGCTGATCGGCTGCGGCGCGCAGATGACGGGGCTCATCCGCCGTATGGGCGGCGACCAGAACGTGCAGGTCGTCGCGCTCGTCGACCCGCTGCCGTCGGGCATCCGGGCCGTCAAGGCGTCCGCGAAGAAATTCTACGGCTCGTTCGACTTCACGGGCGCGTGGGAGGGTGCGGACTACCGCGAGATGTTCGAGAAGGTGGGCGACCGCATCGACGCGGCGTTCATCGCCACGCCCAACCACCACCACGCGATCCCCGCGCTGATGGCCATCCGCCGCGGCATCCACGTGTACGTGGAGAAGCCGCTCGCGCTCACGCTGGAGGAGGTGTCCCTCCTCGCGCGCGAGGCGAAGAAGTACGGCGTCGTCACGCAGGTGGGCAACTACGGGCACTCCACCAAGGCGATGAAGATGTGCGTGGACGCCGTGAAGAACGGCGTGATCGGCGACGTGACGGAGGTGTACAGCTACTCCGACCGCGTGAACTCGATGTTCTTCCGCCCGCCCGCCGCGCCGCCGCCGAAGGGCATGGACTGGGACATCTGGTGCGGTCCCGCGCCTGTGTGCGAGTTCTACGGCCCGCACGAGGGGCGCACGGGCCTCCATCCGCACGACTGGCACAGCTGGATCGGCTACGGCAACGGGTCGATCGGCAACATGGGCACGCACATCATGGACGCGCCGTTCTGGGCGCTCGACCTCGGGGCGAAGCCGCCCGTGAGCGTGGAGGCGAAGGAGGTGGCGTGGGGCTGCCCGGGCGCGTGGGCGTACCGCGACACGATCGACTTCACCTACCCCGCGCGCGGCAACCTGCCGCCCGTCACGCTGCACTGGTACGACGGCATCCGCGACGGCGTGCCGATCGCGGTGAGCCACATGGAGCGCTGCTACAACATCCTCAAGAAGCGCTCGGACCTCAACTTCCCGCCCGCGCTCCTCGAGTTCGAGAAGAAGTACAACCTCGAGAAGGCGCCGCTCGCGTTCATGGGCTCGGTGTTCATCGGCACGAAGGGCGCGATCTGGCACTGCTTCCACAGCTCGCTGCGGTTCTTCCCGAAGGGGATCGGCAAGGACTTCATCAAGAACAAGGCCGGCTACCAGGCGAACGAGCACGTGATGGAGTTCCTGAACGCCGTGCGCGAGAACCGCGAGGCGAACACCTGTTTCGACTACTCCATCCCGCTCGCGCAGACCGTGCTGCTCGGCAACGTGGCCGCGCGCGCCGGGAAGAAGAAGCTCTTCTGGGACGGCACGCGGATCACGAACGACGAGTCCGCAAACGCCTATCTCAAGACGACCTACCGTCCGGGCTGGTCGTTGCAGTGAACCGCGCGCCCGCGGGCGCAAAGGAAAGTGGAATAGAACATGAAACTGACACGACGATCGTTCCTCGGGGCGTCGGCTCTCGCCGCGCCTTTCTTCATTTCCGGCTCCGTGTCCGCGAAGCCGTCGCCGCGACGCCCCGCGCCGTCGGAACGCGTCGCCCTCGGCGTGATCGGCTGCGGCACGCAGGCGCACGCGAACGTGCCGACCTTCCTGCAGGACCCGCGCGTGAGGATCGTGACGGTGTGCGACCCCGTCCTCTCCGCCGGCGGCTACAGCTACAACTCGAAGGCGCCGGGCGGGCGCGCCGCGTTCAAGGAGATCGTCGACAAGTTCTACGGCGACGCGTCCTGCCGCATGACGGCGGACTGGCGCGAAGTCGTCTCCGACCCGGCGGTCGACGCCGTGCTGATCACCGCGCCCGACCACTGGCACGCGCCGATCGCCGTCGCCGCCATGCGCGCCGGCAAGCACGTCTACTGTCAGAAGCCGATGACGCTCGGCGTCTCGGAGGGGCGCGTGATGGTGCGCGTGGCGAAGGAGACGGGCGTGACGTTCCAGGTGGGGTCGCAGCACCGCGGAAACTCCGCGTTCCGCGTCGCCGCCGAGTTCGTGCGCAACGGCATGCTGGGCGACTGCAGGACGTGCACGGTGGGCCTGCCGGGCGCGAACGGCGGCATGTGGGGGCACGGACGCGACAAGGCCCGCCGCAAGGCGCCGGCGTACTTCTCGCCGGCCTCGTCGTGGAGCATGTGGCTCGGCCCCTCGAAGCACTGGCCGGACGACGCGTTCATCCCCGGCATCCACGAGCCGATGTGCTGGCGCTGGAACTCCCGCACGGGCGGCGGCATGATCACGGACTGGGGCGCGCACTGGATCGACATCCTCCACTGGGCCATCGACGCGGAGCGCACGGGTCCCGTGGCCGTCGAGAACATGTCCACGAACCTCGGGGACGACGAGGTGTTCGACTGGGCCGACAAGTATTCGTTCGACCTCGTCTACGCGAACGGCTTCCGCGCGCACGTCTCCTCCGAGGCGCGCTGCGGCCTCACGTTCCACGGCTCGAAGGGCGACTGCTTCTGCTACCCGGGCAAGCTGGAGCGTCCCGCGTTCCTCTCCAAGTGGAACGAGAAGCGCGACCTCAAGGACACCGACGTCCGCCTCTACCGCGCGGCGAACGGGCACCCGCACGAGTCCGACTTCATCGACGGCATCTACGAGCGACGCGCCATCGCGACCGACTGCGAGATCGGCCACCGCTCCATCTCCGCCTGCCACATCGCGAACATCTGCGAACGCCTGCGCCTCTCTTCCCTCACGTGGGATCCGAAGGCCGAGACGTTCACGGGCGCGCACGCCGCCGAGGCGAATGCGCTCCTGGAGGTGCCGCACTTCAACGGCTGGAGCATTCATTCCTGAATGCGCGCGGGGACATGCCCAGAAGCTTCTTGGCACGCTCCACGCGCATGCGCGGCACGACCGGACCGTTGCGCGGACGGAACGCCGTGCCTCTCTCCAACGCTCTCGCGACCTCGAGAAGAAGGAGTTCGTTCAGTATCCGGAGTCGGAGTTCGTCATCGTGCATCCTGAACCCTTCAGCGGCATCTCGGACCTCCTTTAGGACGTGTACGCCGATCCTCTGGATGGATGGCATTCCAAATCGTATGCCCTAGATATGCAGATCAACGGAAAGGAGTTGACATGAAATCATCGCGCAGGGAATTCCTGCTGTCCGCTGCGGCATGCGGCGTCTTGCCTGGCATGCGGCCGCTCTTCGGCGCAGTTGCGCCGTCCCTTGTGAAACCTACCCCGCAGCAGGTGCTTTGGGCCGAGCAGGAGCTCGGCATGTTCTTCCACATGGACCTTCCCATTTTCCAGCCGCGCGGGAAGGGCGTCAACACCGAACACTGCCAAAAGATACTGGATCCGCGCATCTACAATCCCGCGAAGCTCGACACCGACCAGTGGATGGAGGCGGCCAAGGCGATGGGCGCGAAGTACGTCGTGTTCGTGGCATACCACGGCAGCGGCTTCATGCAGTGGCAGAGCGACCTGTTCCCGTACGGCCTCAAGCAGAGCCCGTGGCGCGGCGGCAAGGGGGACGTTGTCCGTGACTTCATGGACTCCGCCCGAAAGTACGGCATGAAGCCCGGTCTCTACGCCTACGCGCGCGGCGGAAGGTATCTCTCCGAGAAGTTTCCCGTGAAGCGGGCGGACGGTTCGGTCGACAAGGCGGCGCAGAGGGCAAAGTCGAAAATGATCGAGGGCTACCTTGAGGAGCTGTGGCGCGACTACGGCGAGTTTTTCGAGCTGTGGTACGACGGCGGCGTGCTGCCCGTCTCGCAGGGCGGCCCCGACGTGGAACGTCTTGTGTCCAAGTACCAGCCCAACGCGATCCTCTTTCAGGGACCGGGGCACATGAAGAACCTCATCCGGTGGGTGGGGAACGAGCGCGGCGTGGCGCCGTATCCGTGCTGGGCTACCGGCGGGCGCGTCACGCAGTCGGACGGTGCCAAGGAGAGCAAGTTCCCCGGCCATCCCGACGGACCGAAATGGATGCCGGGCGAGTGCGATCTACCGCTCCGTTGCCATCGCTGGTTCTGGACGCCCGAGAACGAGCCCAACCGCGGCTGGCGCTACTGGACGGACGACGAGCTCGTGGACAAGTACTACACGTCCGTCGGCCGCGGCTGCAACATGCTCCTCAACGCGAACATCAACACGGACGGACTCGTCCCCGAGGAGGACTTCGGCTACTACGTCCGTTTCGGGAAGTCCATTCGCGCCCGGTTCGCCAATCCCCTTGCCGTTGCCTCATGCGAAGGCGATGCCGTGGAGATGGCACTTCCCGCATCCGGGCCGGTAAACCAGATATCAGTGTCCGAGGACATTCGCGAAGGCCAGCGCGTGCGCGCCTACAAGGTGGAAGGGTTGGTGCCGGACGGCGGATGGAAGACTCTCTGCGAAGGGACGAGCGTCGGCCACAAGCGCATACAGATGTTCGATCCGGTCGTCGTGGCGAAGCTTCGCTTCACCGTTACAGAAGCGGCGGACAGGCCGCTGATACGGGAATTCGCCGCATGGAACGTCAAGGAGCGGATCGTGAAGGCCTGAAGTCGGCGTGGATGTTCAGGATTGTCCGGCAAACAGGGAAAGGATTCCTGGCGGATGCAGATCAACAACCTCGAGAAGTTCCTGGAGAAGGTGCGGCGCGACGAGTTCCCCATCGGCGCCGTGGTGGGGCTGTCGGACCCCACTGTCACGGAACTGGCGGCGAACGTGGGGTTCGACTTCGTCTTCATCGACGGCGAGCACGGCGACATCGACCGCAAGTGCGCGATGGAGCACCTGATGGCCGTGAAGGGCACGGACGCCGCGAGTTTCTACCGCGTGCCCTGCTGCAACCACACGGAGATCAAGAAGATCATCGACTTCGCACCGGCGGGAATCATCGTTCCGATGGTGATGAACGCCGAGGAGGCGAAGCGCGCCATCGAGGCGATGCGGTACCCGCCGACGGGCAATCGGGGATGCGGCTTTCGTCGCGGACTCGCATACGGCGCGGGCGACTTCGACGAATACTGGAAGGCGTCCGCGCACGACCCGATCGTCATCCTCCAGCTGGAGCACGTCGACGCCTACCGTGACCTCGACCGCATCTTGGCGTTGGACGGACTCGACAGCATCATGATCGGCCCCTACGACTTCTCGGCGTCGATGGGCAAGGCTGGCCAATGGGATGCCCCGGAGCTGCGTGCGATATTCGACGATGCCTGCCGCCGCATCCGCGCCGCCGGCGTGATGCTGGGCGTGGCGCTTGACGTCCGCGCCGAGGAATGGCGCGCGCGCGGCGCGCAGTGGATGGCCGTGAAGGGCGACATGACCGCGCTCGTCGAGCGCTGGCGTGAAGTGATTTACTCGTTAAAATGTGAAAGGAATATGCAATGATGCACAACAGAATTGCCAACATGTTGGCTATCGCCGGCATGGCGATGTCGGCGTTCGGGTTCTCGAAGGCGTTTGACCGCGTCGGCGACCGGTGGAGCTTCGACATTCCGGCGGGGACAGACCCCATGGAGGCGCGGTTCACCACGCCGTACCATCCCGTGCGTGTGGCGGACCTGCATCCCGGCGTGATCGTGGGCGCCGCGGGCGTGGAAGGACAGGCGCTGTGGTGCGCGCCCGGCGCGTCGATCCGCCTTCCCTCCGCCATGATCCTGCCGGCGCGGGGCGACTTCACCTTCTCCTTCTACGCGGGTTTTGTGCCGCCGTTCACGGGCGGGCAGATGCTCGCGCGCAACCCGAAGATGTCGGTGTTCCTGACGGCCGAGGGGCGGCTCGCGGTCACGCTGGCGAGGACGACCGTTTCGGGCGGCGCGTCGGTGGCGGACGGACGCTGGCACCATCTCGCGGTCGTGCGCAGGGGCGACGAGCTGTCGCTCTGGGTGGACGGCGAGAAGGTCGCCGCGAAGGCGCAGGTGAAGGACACGGTGTACGACCATATCGTAGGCATGGTCGCGCAGTGGATGCTCCTGTCGACGGAAAACAGGAACCGCATGTTCCTCGACGAGGTGACGGCGCATGCGGCGGCGCTGGCGCCCGAGGACCTGCGGCAGCTCGCCGCGCGCGCAGCCGCCGCGAAGGTCCCGCAGATGACGCCCGAACAGGAGGCGGCGGAAACCGCCCGCCGCCGCGCGCTCGATCCGCCGTTGGCGACGGAAAAGGAATATACGCCGCTCACGATCGGGAAGGGCGAGCTGCGCACGTTCGCAGAGCAGCACGACGTGTTCGCGCTCGCGGTGCCGTGGTTCGACCCGGCGGGACGCGACCTCATCTGCGAGGGAACGATCTTCGGGAGCCGTCCGCTCCTCTACCGCTTCCTGCGGCTCGAGAACGGCGTGCCCGTCTACGCCGAGGGCGTTCCCTACACGGACATCAGCCCGCGCGGCGCGTCGCCGTGGTACGGCAAGGACGGCGCATTCGGCATCTGCCGCGTGGAGACGCGCCTGCGGGACGGCGGAAAGAAGGTCGGCGAGCTGGTCCGCTACCGCTTCGACCGCGCGTCGCACAGGTTCGGTTCCGCCGAGGTCGTGCTGGGGACCGACGGCAAGCCGTACCGTCTGCCGGGCGGACGCGTCATGTTCGCCGACCTGGACGGCGACGGGGTGGACGACCTCCTCTC
>JAFRNO010000352.1 GCA_017430155.1 Kiritimatiellia bacterium
GTGACGACGCCGTTTGACGTGCCGCCCGGCACGTCGCTGGAGGCGGACGCGGATTCACGCGTCGGCGCGTTCCCGGTCGACGTGCGGACGGGCCGGTCGTACGCCGTGTCGCCGTCCGGGGTCGTTGCATCCGTGTACGGCGACGCGGCGTGCGCGGAAAAAACCGGCGACGGCACGCTCGTCGCCTTGTCGCTGCCGACGGGGACCGTACGCGTGGCTGCGGGCGCGCTGCGGCTCACCGGCCCGGAGGACGCGGAGGAGGCGACGAACGTCATCGCGAACGCGGATTTCGAACGCATTACGACTTTTGCTCCGGCCGCAAGTCTCGTTGACACCCTCACGTGGGGCTACAACTCGGTCGTGCCGGACTGGACGCTCGGCTCTCTTTCCGGGGGCAACGCCACGGGCGTCTCCTCGTGCCCGGGAACGCGCTTGACGTCAACGTACAAGACGTCAAGCGGACAGACCGTGCTCTTTGTGCAGGTGGACGGTTACGCCGAGACGACGTTCGCACTCCCCGCGCGGGGCTGGTACCGTCTTGACTTCACGGCGTTCAAGCGGAACCTTTCCTCTTCGCCTTTTGGCCTTCTCGACGTGCTGGTGGACGGCGCGTTTGTCGGGCGCATCCAAGTCAACAGGATCGACCCGCGCACGTTTGCCCTGCGCTTCCCGTCGCCCCTTGCGGCAGGGACGCACACGCTGCGCTTCCAGGGCGTGCTCGCGCCGAACGCGACGAATCCCGATGCGAACTACGACACGATGGCACTCATCGACGACATCCGCGTGACGGAAGACCAGTCGCGTCTGGGGGAGAACTTGGTCGTCAACGGCGGCTTCGAGACGCATGACACGCTCGCGACGGGGTATCCAAGGCCGTACCAGTACGCGCCAACGGGATCCGGGTGGACGTTCGTCGATCCGGACCAGCCGTCCGTGACCAACGCCGGCATCACGCAGGCGGAGAATGCGTGGATCGATTACCAGGCGTACGAGGGATCTTGCATGGCGTTCCTCCGGCAGAAGGGCTATTTCGCGCAGGACATCACGTTCCCTGAGCCGGGGCGCTATCGGCTGTCGTTCGTCATCCGCGGGCGTTTCGTATCCAAACACTGGTTATACGCCGGCCAGATATTCAAGGTGTTTCTGGACGGGACGCAGGTTGCGTATCTGCAGGGTTCGCCCTGGGAACCGGAGCGGGTGACGGTGGAGCTTCCGGAAATCGAGCCGGGGCATCTTGTCCGTCGGCTTTCCTTCCGCGGGCAACAGACACGAGACGTAGCGACGCTTTTCGACGACATCCGCGTGGAGAAGCTCCCGGACGGACTCGCGAATCCCGGCTTTGAGTGGTCGGGCGCGTTCGCGAACGGGAATTGGGAAGCCGGCATCCAGGGGGCGGGGTGGTCGTTCGACGTCGGCAGCGGACAGTGCAATCAATCGGGAATCTGCACCAGAAGCGGGCCCTGGACGAACAATTCCGGCGTGCCGTTCGGCGATTGCTGCGCCTTCATCCAGATGCGGGGGCGGGTCGCGCAGACCGTCACCGTGCCGACGAGCGGCGTCTACCGGGTGTCGTTCTCGGCGAGGAGAAGAGCCTCTGCATACGCCAACCACGACTTCCGCGTCGTGTGCGGCGGCATGGCGCTGGGATCCGTGACCACGCGAGGGCCGGACGACTGGAAGCGCTACAGCTTCCGCACGCCGTTTCTCAAAGCCGGCGTGCCCTTTGAACTGGCCTTCGAGGGGCTGAACCAGGGAGACAACAAGGACCGCGCATCGGTGATCGACGAGGTGGCGATCGAGCGGGTGGCCGACGGTGCCGCGCCCGGCACGGACGCGTTTGCGGGGGCGTCCGTGGAACTGGCGGAGGAAGCCGCGCTTGAACTCGACTTCGACGGGACGGCGGAGCTGAAAGACCTGGTCTACGCGGGGCGGCGCCGGTGCGGCGAGCTCAACGCGTCCAACTGTCCGTTCATCCGCGGCGCCGGCACGGTTTACGTGCGTCCACACGGCATGAAGGTGATTATCCGCTGAAGGTGAACTCTTACGGAGGAACGCACAAATGACGATGAAAGTTCTGGCAGTCGTAACGATCGGCCTGGCGCTGATGGGCGCGCAGGCGGTGGAGGGGGACGGAAAGGCGGATGCGCTGTGGCAACTGCCGCCGGGGCGGCTTGCGCTCGACGCGAAGAAGCACGGGCCGCAGGTGCCGCCGGACGCGCTGCCCGCGACGCTCGACGCCTTCACGATCTCGGCGTGGGTGAAGCCGTCCGCCTTCGACCGCTACAACGAGATCTTCCGCATCGAGTCGGACGAGGGGCGCGTGCTGTTCTCGTTCCAGGAGAACGGGCGGATCCTCTCGCTCGGCCTGCACGGGAAGGGGTACGTGGAGTGCGACGGGCCGATCGACCCCGCGAAGGCGGCGGACGGCAAATGGCACTACGCCGTGGCGTCGCTCGGCAAGGGCGTGATGCGCGTGTGGCTCGACGGCGTGGAGCGCAAGAGCCTGCGCCTGGCGGGCGGCGTGGCGCACGTGGCGCGCGGCGTGCCGGGATGGGTGGGTTCGTCCGGCGGCAGGGTCGAATTCTTCAAAGGCGAGCTCGCCGATCTCACGCTGCGGCGGTGCGCGGTCACGTCCGAGCGGGTGATGGCGGAATTCGCGGCCGCGTGCGACGCCTACGGCGCGGCGTTCGACGTGGAGGGGCTGCGCGCGGCGCATGCGGCGCGGCGCGACGCGATCTGCGAGTTCCGTCCGGTCACGCCCGAGCAGAAGGCGCGTTGCGGCGCGGCGGAGTCCGCCCGCTGGGCGGCGTTCGACGCCTTCTGGGCGTCGGCGTTCCCGCAGGGGCTTGAGA
>JAFRNO010000353.1 GCA_017430155.1 Kiritimatiellia bacterium
GACGCCGAGCGCGTACTGGTCCGCCGCAGGCGAGCAGAGACCCTGCATGAGGCGTTCCGGGGCCATGTACAGGAGCGAGCCGTTGCGGGCGTCCTTGTCGTTCTGGTCCTCCGTGCGCGCCGCCGCGAGCCCGAAGTCCGTCACGCGCACCTCGCCGGCGGCGTCCAGCATCAGGTTGGCCGGCTTGACGTCGCGGTGCACGACGCCGCAGCGGTGCGCGTAGGCGAGCGCGCGCGCCGCCTGGACGACGGCCCGGACCGCCGCGCGCGCATCCGGGAAGGAGAACTGGTCCATGCGCGTGCCGTCGACCAGCTCCATGGCATAGTAGCAGATGTCGCCGGAGGTGCCGGCACCGTAGACCTTGACGATGTTCGGGTGGTGGAGCTGCGCGACAATGCGCGCCTCGCGGGTGAACCGCTCCTGCCATGCCTCCTTTTTGCGCTGGGGCGGCGTGAGGACCTTGACGGCGACCTTGCGGTTCAGGGACTGCTGGACGGCCTCCCAGACAACGCCCATGCCGCCGCTCCCGAGCTTGCGCAGGAGGGCGTAGTCGCCGCCAAGCAGGCCATTCGTCGGCTCGCCGGCATCTGGCTGCCCGATGTCCACACGGAGATTATACCAAAATTTCGCGCCGCACACATGCCGTGCGCTGCAATTATGGTATAATGTGGCCGTGATTTCTTGGAGCGTACGGAAAGTGAGACAATGTCGGAAACTTCTTCAAGGAGGGATAACGATGGTGAAATCGATGAAAGGTAGTTTGGCGATATGCGGATGCGCGGTGATGCTCGCGGTGTGCGCCGTGGCCGAGGACTACATACGGCTGACGATACCGGCGACAACTCGTCGTTTACCCAGTCGTCACGATAGGAATGTGATTGCGGCAATTTGCTTGAGGTAGAAAGGCGTATGGAGATCAGCAGAAGAAATTTTGTAGGCGGGGCTCTTGGTTTTGCCGCACTGGTAGGGCGCGCTGCCCCCAGCGCGACGGAAAACGAGGCACGTCAGACTCTGCCGAAATGGCAGCCGGGCGAGTTCCAGATCCATTTCATCCACACGGGCGTGGGGGAATCGCAGTTCCTCATCTTTCCGGACGGCACGACGATGATGCTGGACTGTCCCGGCAACCCGGCGGTGAACCTGGGGCGCGCCGGCGTGCCGATCCTGCCGAGCGCGAAGCTCCACGCGGGCGAATGGGTGGCCAAGTACGTGCAACGCGTCAACCCGAACAAGACGGACGTCGATTACCTGGCACTCTCGCACTTCCACCAGGACCACGGCGGGGGCGTGTCGTACCACAAGGGCGTCACGAAGTGGAAGGGCGGCGAATACTACCGCAGCGGGTTCGCGCTCGCGGCGGAGCAGCTGAAGTTCCGCAAGGCGATCGACCGCACGGGGCCTACCTTCGACGACTTCATGAAGGACTGCTCCGCGCCCGGCGCGACGATGAAGAACATGGAGCAGCTCTATCGCCACCTGATGGACCGCGACGGGCTCGTGCTTGAGAAGTTCCGCCTCGGCGCAACCGATCAGATAGGGCCGCTCCGCGACGCGTCCGCGTGCACGGGCTTTTCCGTCCTCAACATCCTCGGCAACGGGATGGTGGCGAAGCCGGACGGCGGCACGGTCGACCTCTTCAACGGCAACTACGACAACCTGAAGAAGACGCAGTGGTTCGAGAACCCGCTCTCCGTGGGCTATGTCTTCCGTTACGGGGCGTTCAGCTACGGCACGTTCGGCGACTTCAACGCCCGCGCAAGCGACGGCAAGCTCGTGGAGAAGAAGGCCGCGCCGTACATGCCGCACGTGACGGTGGCGAAGATGAACCATCACGGTTGCCCGGGAAGCCATCCGAAAGTGTGGGTGAGCGCGCTTTCCCCGAAGGTGTGGGTGGGCGCGATCTGGCACCAGGGACATGCGGACCCCTACACGTTCGAGAAGCTGGGAGGGTCGCAGCTTGCTGCGACCGAGACGGACCTTCCGCTGCTCTGTCCGACGGTCTATCCCTCCGAGCGACGCATCGCGGCGATCCTCCAGAAGGCGCCGTGGCTGCCGCGTGTCGTTCCGGCGTCGTTTGCGGGCGGACACGTGGTCGTGACGGTGCCGCCGGGCGGCAAGTCGTTCACGGTCCGTTACGTGGACGCGGGCGACACGAAGATGTCGGTGGCTTTTGAACGCACGCTCACGGCCTAGCCGTCATGGCAATTCAGCGAGGAACCTTCAGATGAAAGAAATGAGACGGTCGTTTCCCGCTCTTCGGGCGAAACGCGTTGTCAAGATTGCGGTCGCTGCGCTGGCGGCTTCGTGCGCGGCGGGGACCGTGCGCGTGGAGCCGAAGGACGACGGACGCATCCTCATGAACCCCGGCATGGGGCTCACGATGCACTACTACTCCAACACGTCCAACTACGGCAACAAGATCGAGCCGGGCGACACGCTCGACTGGTTCCCCGGCTGCACGGCGGTGTACCTGCGCCTGCCGTGGAGCGTGCTGGAGCCGGAGGAGGGGTTCTACAACTGGTCGGCGATCGACACGCCCGCGCAGCGGTGGATCGAGAAGGGACTCCAGATCGCGTTCCGCATCACGTGCAGCGAAAGCTGGATGGAGTACGCCACGCCCAAGTGGGTGCGCGACGCCGGCGCGGGCGGCACGGCGTACAACATGGGGCATCGGCCCGCGGGACACGCGGCCTGGGACCCCGACTTCGGCGATCCGATCTTTCTTGCGAAGCTGGAGAGGTTCGTGGCCGCTTTCGCCGCCCGTTACGACGGCCGCCCCGAGGTGGCGTTTATCGACATCGGCACGTACGGCCTCTGGGGCGAAGGGCACACGCACATGTCGTCCAAGGTGCCGGAGGCGAAGCGCGCCGTGGACCTCCCCAAGCACATCGACCTGTGGACCAAGTACGTGAAGAGGACGCAGCTCGTCATCTCCGACGACATCGACGGCCACGACAACAGGAGCGGCACCTACCCGCTGCTCGACTACGCCCGCTCCAAAGGCGTCGGCTGGCGCGACGACTCCATCATCGTGAACAAGAAACACCCCTGGTATCATGCCGACCAGGCGGCGCGCTACTGGCGCACGTCGCCGATCGTGCTGGAGCACGAGCACTGGCGCGGACGCGACACGCCGGGACAGAAGTCGCTACTCCTCAAGGCCGTGGAGGACCACCACGCCTCATGGATGTCCATCCACGGCGACCCGCACGACATCCGGAAGGACGCCGCCGCCGAGTTCGACGCACTCTCCCTGCGCATCGGCTACCGCTTCCGCGCGAAGGCGGTGGAGTATCCGTCGGAGGTGACGGTGGGGGCGAACGCGCAGAAGTTTCCCGTGTCGTTCACGTTCGCGAACGCGGGCGTCGCGCCGTGCTACGCCGACGCGTTCCCGTGCCTGACGGTGAAGGGTCCGAAGGGCGCGTTCCTCGCCGTGATGGCGGACGGCGACTTCAACCTGCGCGCTCTCCTGCCGGCGGCCAAGGCGGACGAAGCGGAGGCGAAGTCGCATACGGCCTTCTTCCGTCTCGGCGCGGGCAACTACCCGGTCACGCCGTGCGGCACGTTCGACGTGTACCTTTCCGTCGGCCGCGTGGACGGCACGCCGGTCTACGAGCTGCCGCTCGGCGACTCCGACGGCCACCGCCGCTACCGCATCGGGCAGATCACATTTAAATAACATGCGAAAACAGGTCAGACCTGTTTTCGCGCAAATGAAGGAGAATAAAAAGATGGCAATAACTCGTAGAGGTTTTCTCGGTGGCATCGCCGTCACGTTCGCGTCCGCGTTTGCACGGCGGCTCTCCGCGGAGGCGGCGGCGAACGAGCCGCTGCTGCGGTTCGGCGCGCTGAGCGACACGCATCTGCGGGCGACGGACGACCCGGACCAGCTGGGGCGCGTGTTCCGCTGGCTGCACGGCCGCAGCCCCGACGCCGTGGTGATCTCCGGC
>JAFRNO010000354.1 GCA_017430155.1 Kiritimatiellia bacterium
AGGGACCGGCCAGAAGGGCGTCTGCCGCGTCCATCGGCACGGAGACGGCGGCGGTGAACACGGGGCCCGCGAGGGGACCGCGCCCCGCCTCGTCGATGCCCATCACCACGGTGCCGTGCGGAAAGGCTCGTTCAAAGTCAAGGGAGACGGCGTTCATCTCTTCGACTCGGGGAGGAGTTTCGCCGGCAGGGAGATGATTTTCTTCGGCAGGGAGATGATGTCGTCCGACTTGATGATGTTCTGCTCGTAGGACCAGGAGGGGTCCTCGATCGTCCCCTTGAGATGGAAACCAAAGATCATGGCGAACGTTCCGCGGATAGGCGAGGTGGCGATCTGCGCGAGACGGCTCTTGTTGTCCTTCAGCGAGATGTCGCCGTCGAAGGAGAGCTTGTCCTTCGGGATGTTGTACGTCCCTTTCGCGTTGATGGCGAGCACGTCTCCCTTGACGACGGCGTTGGTGGCGTAGAGCGTGCCGTTGGTGATCGTAAAGCCGAGGGAGGCGTCCGAGAGGTTGACGAGCGAGTTGATGCCGAGCACGTTGTGTTCGGCAAGAGATTTCGTGAAGACGGAAAAGAGGCGCATCTGCGCGAGATGACCCTTGGCGCAGGAGACGAAGCCCTCGCCCCCGAGCCTATGGACGAGGTTGGTCGAGAGCGGGCCGTTGAGCGAGACCGTCCCCTTGATCTTGCCGGTCTTGTCCCCTCTGTCGAATTTGAAGATGTCCGCAAGGTCGGAAAGGGCGATGTCCTTGCCGTTTATGTCCACGCGGAACGTGGCGTCTTCCTGGCGGAACCCCGGGAGGGAGATCGTCGCGCCTCCGGAGATGTCGCCTCCGTTCTCGGCCGCCGCGTGCACGCCGGTGAACGACACGTCCGTTCCGCGCAGGTCGAAATTGGCCTCGGCGCTTCGAAGGGGGACGGAGAAGAGCGTGCCGCGGGAGAACTTGAGATTGCCGGAGAGGTTGTTCGCGTCGGCGTGGGCGGGATCGACGGCGAGGCGTCCCCGGAGGGTGATGGCGGGGGGCGTGGCGGGCACGAGGCAGTCGAGCGTGCCGTCGTTCATCACGTCCGCGACGGCGAGGGCGTTGGAAAGGGACGTGTTGGATTCCACGTCGAAGTCCACGTAGCCTACGTCGTTCGTGTTTTCGTAGACGATCGTGCCGGACATGCGGCTGCCGTCCGCGAGCTTCGCGACGAGCGGTCCCACGGTGATGCGGGCGTTCTGGTAGGTATCGCGCACGAACACGCGGATGTCGACCGGCCCGCGGACGTTTTCAAGGGACACGAGGTTGTAGCATCCGCCGTTCGGCGCCAGGTCGAGGCGGATGTGGAGATCGTTGTTGCGGAGATTGACGTCAAACGCGCAGGCGCCGTCGACGGGTTTCTCCACGCGCGTGAAGCTGTCGATGAATGCGTAGGAGTTCGTGATGTCGAGCGCGACGAGCAGCGGTCGGACATGGTGCTGGCGGACGAGTCCGTGGACCTCGCCCTCCACGCGCTGCGTCTCGAGGTTGAACTCGAATGCGCCGTCCAGCGACTGGGGCGCGTCGGCGTCCGGCCAGTCCAGGTGGATGCCGCCCACCCGGATTCCGCCGGGCGTGATGGAGACGGACTGCGCGACGACTTTCTTCGGCGTCACGCCGAGGATTTCGGGGCGGATGAGCGTGAGGTGGAAGGGCTGGAGCGTGGGCAGGTCGAGTTCAAGTGGCTTGTCTTTCTCCCGGAAGTCCGTCTGCCCGGGGAATTCGACGGAGTCGGGGATGTAATAGCCCTCCGGCAGACGCGGGTACTGGAGCCCGGTAATCGTGACGGCATTGAGCACCGTGCGCTGCGACCACGGGATGCGGCGCAGATTGAGCGAGAGGTCGACGCAGGTGGCGGAAATCACCGGCCTCGACGCCGGCTTCCGGCGGTCGAAGAGGCGGGGGTTGTTGATCTTTAGGCCGCGGGAGAAACGGAAGGACGCGGAGTCGGCCCGCATGAGGTAGTCGGCGTTTGACAGGGAATTGGTGATCCGCCGCAGCAAGAAGTCCGGAACCGGCTGTTCAAAGAGGAGAATAGCCGCGAGGAAGAGAAGGAAAAGCCCGAGAAAGCAGAAAAGCGTGTATTTGATGATCTTTCCAAAGGTCCGCATGGCGCGCCGAACTCCTAAAGCGAATTGGCAGCCCCTAGGAGAGTCGAACTCCTCTTCTCAGGATGAGAACCTAATGTCCTAGCCGATAGACGAAGGGGCCAGCCTGGTGCACCCGGTGGGATTTGAACCCACACACCTTGCGGCACTATAACCTGAATCTAGCGTGTATGCCAATTTCACCACGGGTGCGTGACAGGCGGATAGTATGCCATAATCCGCCGCCCCCGTCAAGGGGGCAAATCGTGAATTTGCAATGCCCGCGGTTCGTCAGTATTCGTTCACCTTGAAACTGGGGCATTTCGCCTGGCGGGCCGCGTTGACGGCGGCGATTTCCTGGGGCGGGAACGCGCCCTCCTTCACGGTGAGCGAGGTGAGGCTCGGCGCGGCGCCAAACGGAAGGATCGAGGCCACGCCCGTGGTCTTGCTCATGCGCAGGGTCTTCAGCTTGGGCAGCGTGGCGAGAACTTCCGCGTGCGACACTGCGGAGCCGCCGATGTCGACCTTCTCAAGCGCCGCCGCTCCAGCGAGCGGGGCGAGGTCGAGCGGGTTCGTCGCGCTTGTCAGGTCGACGGACTGCAGCTGCGGCAGGCGGGCGAGCGCCTCCAGCCCCGTGAACTCGCAGCTGGGCAGCTCCACGGTCGTCAGCTTCGGACACGACGCGAGGAACGAGATGTCGCCGAGGGGGCGCTTGTGGAGCCCCTTCGTGCTGATGTCCCAGGCGCGGAAGAACGTGAGATTCTTCGCCGTCGCCACCGGGGAGAAGTCCGCGATCGGCTCCGCGAAGACGTGCAGCTCCTCGATCTGGGGCACGTTCGCCACCCACGCGAGCGAGGTCATCTTCGTGAGTCCGCCGTGGAACACCTTCACCTGCTTGAGGTTGCCGAGCGACTGGTAGCCCGCCTCGCTCGTCTTCACGGCGTAGAACCAGATTTCGTTGAGCTTGGGCATGGACGCGAGGGGCGAGAAGTCCGCGAGGCTCGCGCCGTAGAAGCTGATGTACTCCACGTTCGGCAGCGAGCCGACGGGCGTGAGGTCGGCGATCGCGGAATAGGAGAAATCGAGCTTTTCAAGCGTGGCGAGCGACGCGAGGGGCGCGAGGTCCGGCAGCGACATGTTCTTGAGCGCCAGCCGCGTGAGGTTCTTCATCGGCGCGAGCGCGGAGAGGGATGTGACCTCCGACTCGTCCACGACCACTTCGCACGACTCCGGGAACGCGGCGAGCGCGGCCACGAACGTGGCGTCGTCCGCCTTGCTGAACATGAGCTTCAGCCTTTCGGGCCGTCCCTTCTCCGCGGCGAACTCCGTGCGCGCGGCCGCGATCATCTCCGCCGTCGCAGGCGCCTTGAATTCGACGCGCCATGCCGAGACTTTCGGCGCGGCCGCCGGCGGAATCGCCACTTTCTTGACCGACAGATCCGTCAGCGGCGGCGGCGTGCCGGCCACGGCGGGCTGCGGCGCGGCGGCG
>JAFRNO010000355.1 GCA_017430155.1 Kiritimatiellia bacterium
CGAACCACAAGTTTCCGGGCAATCATTCCCGTCCGCGTTTTGAGAACGTGCCGGAAGGTGATGCAGAGCTTGCTGCCTACCGGCAGCGCGCCGATGACGCATGCCGGATCGTCTTGCGCATGAACCACAGGATGTTTCAGCCGTTCAGCCAGTCGTGGCGCTGGCGGCGTCTCGTCCTGCGCGCGATGATCGACCGCGAGATTCTGGCCTCGCGCGAAACGGCTCCAGAGTCCGCGCGCCCGTATTTTGACGAGCTTGTGAAAATATACCACGCCGAACGCCAGCTAAAAGACTGGCGCCGGACTGGCAAGGCCGGGTACACCACGCCGCACTATCCGGCGCCAAAGAGCGCTTCATCCGGCGCAAATCCGTGAGCGCTTGCCGCCATCGCCACAACGGGTGGGTCGTGTTCCCGCGCGGAACCACTTAAAGCACTATTGCCAACCGGCGGCGGAAAATGGTATAATCGCGGCATGAAACGCAGAGAGTTCATCGCCTTGGCCGCCACGGCGGCCGCCACCGCACACGCCGCCACGGGGGAGGGACGCGCTCCTGCGCATCCGAACGCGGGAGGGTCGCAGCTTGCTGCGACCGCCGTGCCGCCGCGCAACCGCCAGCCGTATTCGGACGTCGACTGGGACCACGTGGTCGAGGTGCACTCCACCACGCACGGGCACTGCACGGGCCAGCAAATGCTCGACGGCTACCTGGATCGCGGCTTCGGCCTGCTGACGCTTTCGAACTACTACCCCTCCGCCCCCTACGTGCCGGCGGCGAAGATGACGAAGAGCTACTACCGCGTCCACAACGCGGACATCCCCGTGATGGTGAACGGGAAGCGCACGGACGGTCCGTTCGACTGGTCGAAGATCATCGCCACGTGGGCGGACGAGCTGCCGCCGGAGCTGCGGCGCGAGTTGCCGTTCACCGAGGGCGGGAAGCTCTTCAAACCGCTCCCGGAGGGCGTCCTGGAGGCACCGAACGCAGAACACCACGGATTTACGGACAGCCCCATGCACATGTGCTCGCCCGGGTCGGCGTTCGCCTCCGGCACGTTCGACGCGCGCGACCGCTTCAAGACGCGTTCGCACGGCTACCACTTCGGGACGGGCGAGCCGTGGCGCACGTCCGTTTCGCGCATGATCGACGGCCTGATCCATCCCGACGGCGGCGGCGTGACGATCAACCACCCCTCTTGGTCGAGCCTGCAGGACACGCACGTGTGGGAGGTGCTGGACTACGACCCGCGCGTGCTCGGCATCGAGGTGTACAACCAGTCATGCGCGCCGCGCGCGGCCTGGCGCTGGAGCAAGGCGTACTGCGAGGACTACTGGGACCGCGCTCTCTCCACAGGGCGGCAGTGCTTCGGGTTCTTCGTGCCCGACTGGGGCGTCACGGAGGGCGTGAACGTGCTGCTCGTGCCGGAGAAGAGCGTCCACGCCTGCCTGCGTGCGTACCGGCAGGGCAACTTCTACGGGGCCGTGAAGGGGCGGGGCATGCTGCGCTTCACGTCGATCCGCTTCGACGGCGCGCGCCTGCGCGTGACGCTCGACAAGCCGGCGCGCATCCAGCTGATCACGAAGCTGGGCCTCGTGAAGTCATGCGGCGGCACGACGCTGGACTTCGCCGTCCCGCCCGCGGAGCGCGAGCGCCACGGCTACTTGCGCGTCCGCGCCTTCACGCTCGGCGAGGCTGACGAGACGATCTTCTCCCAGCCGATCATGCTCACGTGAGGCGTTGCGTGGCCCGAGCGCTTGTTGTATAATAGGCGACGCTTGCAACTGGTAATGCGAAATGCGATGAAAAAGTTCAACACAACAGGTCCGTGCTTCCCCAACGAGCACTACATGCTGCCGGCGCTGGATCGGCTTCCCGGCATCCGTGAACTCGCCGCGGGCGGAAACTACTTCGTCATCCACGCGCCCCGCCAGACAGGCAAGACGACGGCGCTCAAGGAGCTGGTTCGCGAGATCAACGGCAAGGGCGACATGTTCGCGCTCTACTGTTCTCTTGAAACGCTCCAGAACAGGTCGGATCCCGAAAAAACGAACATTGCAATTCGGGACCTCGTTGCCGACAATGTGGAGATGTCGCCGTCTTACGTTCCTGTTCCGAACGCGCCGGCCCTCCGGTCCGACCGCGGTGGAATCGGCCTTGCCGTGCGGACCGTGCTGCAGAATGTCTGCCGCGCCGCCGGAAAGCCGGTCGGGGTCTTCTTCGACGAAGCGGACTGCCTCGTCGGCGACGACCTGATCTCCTTCCTCCGCCAGCTGCGCGACGGCTATGTCAACCGCGACACGATGCCGTTCCCGAAGTCGGTTGCGCTCGTCGGCATGCTGGACGTCCGCGACTACAAGGCGCAGATTCGCCCCGACGGCGAGTCTCTTGGGCAGGTCAGCCCGTTCAACATCATCGCGGAAGATATGTTGATCCCGAATTTCACGGAAACGGAAATAGCCGCGCTCTATTCCCAGCACACGGCGGAGACTGGGCAGGTGTTTGCGGACGGCGCCGTTGAAGACGTGTGGCAGCTCACGCGTGGTCAACCGTGGCTCGTAAGCGCAATCGCCCACGAATGCGTCGCCAAGATCCACGGTTTCCGATATGGCGAGAACATCACCGTAGAGGACGTCGAGGCGGCGAAGGAGGCGATCATCCGCAGGCGCGACACGCACGTGGACTCGCTCATGGAGCGCATGCGCGAGCCGCGCGTGCGGCGGATCGTGGAGCCGCTGATCTCGGGCGACAAGTCAGACGTCACGTACAACGACGAGGACTACCGCTACATAACCGACCTCGGGCTTTTGCGCATTGACCGCGGCACCCTCGTCCCCGCGAACCCGATGTACGCGGAGATCATCGGGCGCTACCTTTCGCGCGGCGAGCAGGATGCCATGATCCGCAGCGTCCCGGAGACGCCGTGGGCGAAGGAGGACGGGTTGGACATGGCCGGGCTCATGGCGGCGTTCCAGCGGTTCTGGCGCGAGAACTCCGGCGCGGACAGGGACATCATGGGCTACCGCGAGTCCGTGCCGCACCTCGTACTGATGGCGTTCCTCCAGCGCGTGACGAACGGCGGCGGGCACATCAACCGCGAGATGGCTCTCGGCACCGGGCGACTCGACCTCTGCGTGGAGTTCCGCGGTGCGCGCTACGCGATCGAGGTGAAGACGTCCGACAACTTCCAGGGCGAGAAATCCTACGATCAGTGCGCAAGGTATCTCGACACGCTCGGCCTTTCCGAGGCCTGGATGCCGATTTTCGAGAAGTCGAAGGACAAGTCGTGGGACGAGAAGATCTACTCCCGCGACGTGGCGTTCGGCGGCAAGACGATCCACCTCGTCGGATTGTGACGGTGGGCATCCCCACCACGGATATGTTACGGATGCAAAAGAAAGATTCAGAACGACGATTCAAGGAGAAAATGGACATGAAACTCCACAAAAACTGGTTGGCGGTTGTCGGTACGGTGTGCGGACTGGCGACTGGTTCCGTGCTGGCCGAGGCGTATGTCTTCGGCGCGACCGAATCGACGACGAGCAACCTCGTGTTTGGCGCGGGGTCGACGCTGTCAGTGGCGGACGGCGCGACGGTGACGGCTCTCGGGACGCTGTCGCTCGGCGACAACGCGGCGGGCGACGTCACGAAGACCGGCAACGGCACGTTCAAGCTCGCGACGGTTCTTCCTCCGGGTGCCGTAAACGGCGACGGCTCGAACGGCGGTTCGGCTGCGCTGACGGTGAGCGCGGGAACGTTCACGTTCGGCGCGGGCGCGAATTTCACAAGCAGCTTCTCGGGCGGCGTCACGGTCAACGGCACGGGCTCCATTGAGGTCAAGGGCGGAACGACCTGGGCGAACGCGTGCGCGTTGAACGGTCGTCCCGTAAACGTGACGGGCGGGTCGTTCATTGCCAAGAACTTGACCGGTCCGGCGACGATCAACGTTTCCGGAGGAACGTTCGGCAGCACGAACACGTTCGTGGCCGCCTCTTCTGCTGGTGACGTGACGCGCATTGACGTCGCAGAGGGTGGCACGTTCGTCCTGCGCAACATTTCCGCGCCGAGTGGCGACGCGTCGATCCACGTGAACGGCGGCACGATCCGTCCGGCAATGAACGATACGGTCTATGCTGGCCGCGAGTGGAAGGGAGCAAGCGTCTACGTCGGGGCGAAGGGTGTGACGGTAGACCTCGAAGATTCCAACGCCTGGGGGCCGTGCTGGTATCTGCCAATCTCCGCCGAATCGGGCGTGACAGACGGTGGACTCATCATTCGCTCGCCGAGCAATGCGCGTTATTTCCGTCTGGCGACGGACAACATCTCGCTGGCAGGCGGCATTCGAGCGAAAACCGTGCAGCTCCACCTGCTCGGAAGCGCATACTCGACGACGGCGGCCCACTTTACCACGCCAATCACGCTGGAGGACGATGCGACGCTACGCGTGGTCGCGGGTTCGACGACGGTTGACAGGCTTGTCTTCAACCAGTCGCAAGGCTACATCATCTATGGCGTGTTCGCGTCTGGCGCGTCCGTCGTCGTCCCGACGCTCGTCGTGAACGACTTCGTGCCGCCTCCCGGCGTCATCCGTTTCGGCCGCATGAAGGCCGACACGACCTCCGACCTCCTAATGACGGCCGGTACGTACGACCTCATCAAGTATCCGGCGACGGTGGCGTGCGACGTCTCGCGGTTCGTGTACGAGCGGAACGACGCGGACTACGATTACCGTCTGGGCGAGCGCATCGAGAACGGCTGGCGCATCATCTCCCTCACGGTCGCGCCGTCCGGCACGCTGAACTTCGGGCTCGATCCGCGCGTGTCCGACGCGTGGCAGACGACCACCTCACCGTGGGCGATCGGTTCGTGGCTCTACGTGCATTCGGCCGGTTCGCTGACGACCGCCGCGCCGCTCACGCTCACGCCCGCCCAGAACCGGGTGGCCGGCATCGCCGTGCCGGAAGGGGATGCGCTGACGCTTGCGGGCGGACTTTCCGAGCGGATGGGCGGCTTCGCCAAACTGGGCGCGGGCACGCTTTCGCTCACGGGGAACGTGGGCTACCAGTTCGGCCGCGCATTCACGAGCACCGCGGGGCTGAACGACAAGCTCCTCGACCTCGCGCTGTTCAACGGCTCGGCCAATGGCGCGGCCTGCGTCAACACGCACGGAGCCGCGCTGACGGTCGGACGTGGCACGCTGACGATCGGCACGGGCACAGACGAGCCGTTCGTGAACGTCCCGGCTGGCACGCTGGACATCGGAACGGCGACGACGGACCAGACGGGCGTTGAAGGTGACGCCGAGCTGGTGATGAACAGCGGATATCTCTGCGTCGCGGGCACCTTTAACGTCGGCGTCGACCACGGTTTGCCTGCAACACGCGACAAGGACTATCTCGTCTCGTCATACGTCCAGAACGGCGGCACGTCGGAGGTGGGGTACGTGAGTCTCTGCTACGACAACTCAAAGGTCGCGCAGACCGACGCGCGCTTTACGCTGAACGGCGGCGCGTTCGTCTGCAAATCCCGCTTCTTCGCCGGTCAAGAGGCCGGGACTTCGCCGCCGGGCCACATCAACTTCAGGCAAACCGGCGGATATCTCTCGGTCGGTTACAATAACTACTTGTCGGGAGGAGAAGGACGCTTCATCGGGAAGCAAGGCGGTCCCGACGGGATGGTCATCGACTACACGATGACGGGCGGCGAGGCGATGTTCTGGTCAGGTTTCTCCGTCTACAACGGCGGTACGGTCACGGTCAACCTCAACGGCGGGCGCCTCGCCTTCGCGGACCGCTTCAACGGCGGTAGCGGCGCGACCTTGAACTGGAACGGCACGGTGGTGGCGCCGCAGCCGAAGGCCGACGGTTCCGGAATCACCTACCTCGTCATCTGGTTCAAGGCCGTCAACGTCCTGGAGGGGAACGCGATCGTCGACGTCTCGGCGATCCCGGAGATCGACTTGAACCAAGCGCTCAACGGGCCGGGGCGGCTCGTCGTGCGCGGCTCGAACACGAACAACGTGCTCCGCATCTACGACGCCGTGCACAACTTGGGCGGAGTGACGGTCGAGGAGGGCGGCGCCGTCCTCGCGCGCGGCAAGTCCGGCGGTTCGCTCGACTTCCTCGTGAAGAACGGCGGCGCAATCTGCAACTACTACAACGACCCCGTGAAGGACCTCACGCTGGGCGAGTTGGAATCCGACGTGACGGTCCTGTACGGATACGACGTGAACGGCAGCCTGACGAGCCTGTACGTGACGAATTCCCTGTCTGTCAACGGAACGGTATGGGTCGCGTCGCGCGCACCCACCGGCAAGCAGTCGCGTTCGCTCCATCCCGGCACGACCGTGTTCCTGCGCGCGCCGAAGGGGACGATCGATCCCGCGAAGTTCGCGCTTCATCCCGACCTCGTGGCGCGCGGCGGCGCGGCCACGTTTAGCGTCGACACGTCGAACGCGGCGTACGACGCGCTCGTCGCGACCGTCGCGAGCAGCACCGTCGTCCACACCTGGACGGCGAACGCCTCGGGCGCGTGGGATGAC
>JAFRNO010000356.1 GCA_017430155.1 Kiritimatiellia bacterium
ATGGATGGGGAAATTCGACCCGAATTTCCCCGGCGAATTGAAATATGCCTGGGACAAACGTTTCCACGACAGAACTGATCTCATATTCGTAATCTGCGGCTCCGTGTCAAGCTGGATCGAAGACAACATCCTCTCTAACACAGGCTTCGTGGGGCGAATCTCTTTGGACATCGTGGTTCCCGAGCTTCCGCTCCACGACTGCATGCATTTCTGGGGCACTGCATCCGAACGAATATCGCCACATGAGGCACTGGACGTCCTCTCCGTTACCGGCGGAGTTCCACGCTACCTCGAAGAGATCGATCCTGCACTCTCCGCGGATGAGAACATCAAGCGAATGTGTTTCCGCCCGAACGGATTTCTATACAGAGATTTCAACGACATCTTCACCACAGTTTTCAACGCCGCATCTCCGCTCAAGAGAGCCATGCTCTCCGCGCTGGCGAACGGATCGTCTTCCGGCAGCGACCTTGCCGCCGCATTGGGGGTCGCGCGCAATGGGCAGTTCTCCAAGACTATGAAGGAGCTCGAGATGGCCGGATTCGTCTCCGGAGACTCTGGTTTCAACCCTGAAAGCGGATGCCGCAGCCGTGAAATCCGATATCGGCTGAAGGACAACTATTCTCGTTTCTACTTGAAGTACGTGGAACCACACAAGGCGGAGATTGAAAACGGACGATACGAATTCGCCTCTCTTGAGAACCTTCCCGAGTGGAACACAATCATGGGGCTTCAATTCGAGAATCTCGTAGTGAACAACTACCGCACGCTTCTGCCCGCGCTGCATCTGAACGGTGTTCAGATATTCTCCGCCGCACCGTTCAGGCGGATAAGAAGCGATTCGGCGAAGGGTGTGCAGATAGACATGCTCATCCAGACAAGCAAATCGGTGATGTTGGTTGAAATCAAACGCCAAGCCGAAATCGGGGAAGAAGTAGAACGTGAAATGGCCGAGAAGGTAAACCGTCTGCGAATCCCAAAGGGCATGAGCGTGCGCACGGCGCTGGTCTATGCGGGGAGACTGTCCAAGGCTGTGATGGGCAGCGGCTATTTCGACGCCATTGTCCCCGCCGAAAAGCTACTTCATTCCCCGTAAGCCGCCTCGACGGCGGCGATCATGCGGTTTATGCGGAACTTGATCTGCCGGAGCGCGTTGGGCGTGAGGCCGTGGCGCTCCGCCACTTCGGCGGCCGGACGCTCCGCCAGGACATATTCGCGATAGGCGGCGACGGTACGCGCGTCCAGCATGGTACGCGCGAGCACATGCTCGACGGCAGCGGCGTGGCGGGCCTCTCGGAGCCGCATGTCCACGTACGCCGCCGCATCGGGCGTCTCGGCAAGGAGTTCCACGTCATCAGCCGGAACCGTCTCGCCCGTCCCGCGCGCGAGCGCACGGCGATGGCGGTCGATGAGCAACCGCCGGACCATCGTTCCCAGATAGGCGCGGAAACGGCCTTTCTCCGGTCGATATGTTCCGGCACGCAAGACGGTCACCAGCCGCACGAAGATTTCCTGCACCACGTCGTCCACGTCCGCCGGCGCGACATCCCCGCGCGCGCCTATGAACTGGCGTATCACCGGCGCGTACAGCTCCACGAACCGCGCCCACTCGGCGGCATCGTCGCCGTTGGCATATTCCGCGATCTTGCGGAGAAGCGTCTTTGGCGTGTCTGGAATCATTTAAGGGTTGAAAAGTTGAAAGGTTGAAAGGTTGAAAGGTTGAAAGGTTAAAATGTTGAAGAGTTGAAAAATTGAAGGGTTGAAGGGTCAAGAAGTTGCGGGGCGGACGGGGCGGGTGTGAGGGTCGTTCGGGGGCCAGGTCTTGCCCCAGCCCTTGGCGGAAGGCATGACGTGGTTGACGAGGTTTGTGGGCGTGCGCACGTAGATGCGCGTGCCGAACGGCGTCGGCGCGTCGCCGCCGAAATAGACGTGCCGGAGATTCGAGCAGCCGCCGAACGCGGCCTGTCCCACGTCAAGCAATCCCTTGCCGCATCGCACCTCGCGCAGGGCGAAGCAGTCGCCGAACGCATAGCCGTCGATATGTTTCATGGAATCGGGAAGCGTCACCGTCTCCAGCTTCGGGCAGCAGAAGAAAGCCGCCGCACTCACGACGGAGATGCCCTCCTCCACCGTGACGTGCCGCAGGTTCGGCCAGCGCTCGAACTGATTGTGCCAGACCCGCCCCGCGGCGCCACGCACGACGAGCGCAGTCACGGCGCCGGGATCGACGCCATGCACATCCCCCGGATGCGACACCCACAAAACTCCCGGCGGCGGCTGGGGATACGGCTGTCGCGGGGTGCCCGCACTGCCGGACTCGGCGCCTCGGTAGGGCGCGCACCCCGTGCGCGCCGCAATAAACGCCCCGGCGGCAAGAAGGCCCAATCCAAGCCACAACATCCATCTGGGGCGCTTTGCGCCGTGCCCCGCGGCCACCACCGTGCGCGTCTTCTGGTCGTCGGAAAGGAGACGCGGCAGGTTCGTCTGCCAGAACGGGTCGAACATCAGGAGCAGGTCAAACGGCGAAGTCCTCCTCCGACCATCCTTTTCAGTCTGCGCCGTCGGCGGCTCGTACCACATTCCCGTGAGGAGGCGGAAGAAGAGGACGCCGAGCGCGTACCAGTCCGCCGCCGCAGTGGCGGCCCGCCCGGCACGCACCTCGGGCGCGAGATAGAAGTAAGTGCCCATCACGGGGCGCGTGCCCGTGGTCTGCCCTTCGATGAACGTGGTCGTCACGTCCAGCCGACCGCGCAAGTCGTCGTCGAAGATGCGCGAGATGCCGAAGTCGGAGAGGACGGCGTGGCCTTCCGCGTCGATCAGGACGTTTTCCAGCTTCACGTCGCGATGCACCACGCCGCGCGCATGGAGGTAGGTCAACTCGTCCGAAAGCTCGTTGAACCAGCGCAGAGTCTGTTCGTTGGAGATGCCGCCGCGCCGACGCACGTCCTCCAGCGTCTCGGGCTCGTCGGCGGCGTTCAGCACCAAGTCCATCGTGAACCAAGGATTTCCCGTCGCCTCGTCCACGCCCACGTCCCGCACTTTCACGAGATGCGGATGGTCGAGGGCGGCCAGCAGTCTCGCCTCGGCGCGAAAGCGATTCACGAGGAACGCGCGGTTCTTCACGCCGCCGGTGAAGAGCTTCAGCGCGAGGTGCGCGCCGGCGGCGTCCTCCACCTCATAGACGGTCCCCATGCCGCCTCGGCCGAGGATGCGGACGATGCGCCAAGCGCCGATCTGGTCATTTGCCTGATACTCCATGGTTTGCGGCATAGTGTACCACAACCGCCACGCGCCCAGCAACCGGCATCGCATGCAAGGCGGGGGATCAGATGCCGACGCGCAGGACGACCTTCCACGCATGACCGCACCGACGGCACCTGTACTTGAGGCCGCGCGGGCCATCGACCACCCATGACGACCAAATGGATGCCGACACGGCAGAGCTGCCACAGTTCGGGCAGTTGGAACTCATGCGGGGAAAGAAGCGCCCCAGGAGCAAGCGCTTAAGGACATCAATCATCGTCCTCCCCCCCCTTCCTCTTCGTCGGACTCGTCCTGCCGCCGTTTCCATTGGCGATAGGCACCCAGATCCACCTTGGAGAGCTTGAACACGAACGCGAGGATCGCCGCATCATCCACGAGCCCTGCCATCGGCACCCAGTCCGGAATCAGATCAAGGGGAGAGACCAGATAGATGAGCGCGCCCGTCAGCGATGCGATCATGCGCGCCGGCACCTTGTCGTACGAACCATTGAACCAGTCACGTATCAACGCGAACGACGTCTTGATGTCTTCCCAGTACTGCGACAGGAATCCGGCCTTCTCGACAATCGTCTTGGCCTTTCCTTCCTTCTCCAACACTTCGACAACGTCTTCGCGCGTAACTTTCCGCGCCCGTCTGCCGAGTTCCTCCTCCGCATTCATCCGCATGTTCTTTTTCATCTTCGCACTTCCTTTCGTCTTCCTTTGGACTACAATCCTTCCACTACTTTCCTTCCAGCCGAAGACGTGCCTTCTTTTCCGGCGTGAGCCGATAATGAAAATCCGTCTTTCCGCGCCGGACCGCGCACCACGCGATCGCATGGCCATCGTTCAGCGCTTCCGCAAGCAGACGTTCCAACCGTCCGATCGAGGCGATCCCGCCGCCCAACAGGCGCTTGAACCTCCTGTCGCGCGGCAGAACGCCACATACGCATGCCGCCGTGAAGAGGTGGCAGTTTGTCGCGGCGAAGTCATACCCCTTCCACGAACCGGCGTCCGAAAGGGCTTCGTGCGCAGTCTTCAACGTCCGTTCAGCCGCGATCGGCCGCCGCGTGTGCGCGTCGCAGACGGCGAAGATGCGCGTTCCGTTCCGAATGGGCAACGCGCCGCCTGTAGTTCCGTTGATGAATCGCGTCAGCGACACGGCTTTCACGCACCCGTCACCGTTCAGCTCGGCGACTTCACCGCCGCCGAGGTAGATGCCCGTATGCTCGAAAGCCAACGCCAGCGAAACCAGGAGCGGCGTCCCAGCCGGCGGCGGCGCAATCAGGCGATGGGCCTGCGCATTGCGCCGCGCGCGCGACCGGGCGCTCTCAGCCAACACCTCCGGCAGTCCCTTCAACATCTGGAGGAAGTCTGCCATTAGTCTTCATCCTCCTCTTCGTCGTCCTCGTC
>JAFRNO010000357.1 GCA_017430155.1 Kiritimatiellia bacterium
CGAGCTTCATCGTGCGCCGTGCCGACGGCAGCGTCGCCCGCGATTCCTACAATGTCTTTACGGCCCCTCCGTCCGCGTTGCTCCGCGCGGCCGTGCGGACGCGCCTGGAGGCGGACGGCCGGTTCGGGCGCATCGTGCCGCAGTCCAGCTTCGCCTCCGCCGACGTGCAGGTGGAGGTGCTCGTGCGCGACCTGTCGCTCGACTGCTCGGACGCCGAGCGCCGCGAGACGCGCGCGGCCGTGAGCGTCGACGTGCTGCGCGCCAGCCGCGGCGCCCGCGCCGTGATCCTCTCCGGCGACGGCAGCGGCACGGCGGACGCCAAGAAGGGCGACTACTCCGCGGCCTTCTCGCAGGCGTTCGACGCCGCGCTCTCGAACGCGCTCCGCGACCTGAAGGCGCAGCCGCCGCCGCAAAGCCTTGAAACCACCCCCAAAGGAGAACAAAAATGACCCCTGACGTTTCCCGTCGCGACTTCGTGAAGATCGGCGCCGCCGGCGCCGCCGCGGCCGCGTTGCCCGGCATCCTCAAGGCGCAGCAGGCCCCCGGCCTGGCCGCCGGCAAGTACTACCGCGCGAACGAGACCGTGCGCGTGGCGTGCGTGGGCTATTCGGACCGCTTCCGCGGCTCGCTGCTCCCCTGCTTCCTGCACCACAACAAGGAACTCAACTTCGACATGGTGGCCGTGGCCGACCTCTGGAAGAAGCGCCTCCTCGAGAACGCCAAGCCGGAGCTGGAGAAGAAGCTCGGCCATCCGCTCGCGGCCTACTCGAGCGACATGGCCCTCTACGAGAAGGCGAAGGACATCGACGCCGTGATCATCTCGACGGCCGACTTCCAGCACGCGCAGCACGCCTGCCACGCCGTGGTCGCGGGCAAGGACGCCTACTGCGAGAAGCCGCTCGCCGAGGACATGTACTCGGCCAACATGCTGAAGGACGCCGTCGACGCCAAGCGCGCGGCCGGCTTCGCGCCGGGCTCCGTCCTGCAGATCGGCTCGCAGCGCCGCTCGGGCAAGAAGTACATGGCCGCGAAGGAGTTCATCAACTCCGGCAAGTTCGGCGACATCTCCTACGTGGACCTGCGCTGGAACGTGAACCAGCCCAGGCGCTGGCGCCGCGCGGACTCGCTGATCGCCTCGCTCAAGGAGCAGGACGTCGACTGGAACATGTGGCTCCTCGACCGCGATCCCGGCGAGTACAAGTTCGATCCGCGCAAGTACCTCGAGTTCCGCCTCTTCTGGCCGTTCAGCTCCGGCACGCCCGGCCAGTGGATGTGCCACCAGATCGACACGGTGGCGTGGTTCATGGACATTCCCTACCCGAAGAGCGCGATGTCCTCGGGCGGCCTCTACCAGTGGGCCGACGGCCGCATGAGCTACGACACGTTCACGACCGTGCTCGAGTACGGCGAGAGCGGCGTGAAGGGCAAGGGCTTCCAGTGCGTATTCCAGAGCCACCAGACGAACTGCGGCGGCGGCTCGAACCCGAACCGCGAGTCCCCGATCGAGAAGTACTTCGGCCCGAACGGCTGCGTGGACATGGGCAAGGGCATGGTCACGAACGAGGGCGTCGAGACGAAGAAGGGCTGGAAGGAAGAGGCGCTGCCCGCGCCGAAGGAGGAGGTCGTGACGAGCGCCAACACCGGCGGCGACTCCCTCACCTCCGCGCACATGCGCAACTGGATGGAGTGCGTGCGCGCCCGCAAGAACCCGAACGCCCCGATCGAGGCCGGCTACTCGCACGCGATCGCGCTCATCATGGCGAACGCCTCCGCCCGCACGGGCATGCGCGCCTCGTTCTGCCCGAAGTCCCGCCAGGTGATGGTGGGCGGCAAGCCGTTCATCGGCTACGCCTCCACGGCCGGCGGCGGTTTCTGGTCGAAGCTCTTCGGTTGATGGGAAGGACGGTCGCCATGGCTGTTTCTCGCCGCGGGTTCCTGGGCGGCGGCGCCGCCTTGGCCGCCTGTCTGATGTCGAAGGGGGCACGCGCCGTGTTCGCCGCGGCGGACGCGGCCGAGCCCCTGCCCGACTACTACGCCCCGTACCTCGCCGCCGTGGCCGCCAAGGTCAACGCGCGCGCGGCGCAGGCAAGGGACGCCTTCTGGTTCATCACCGACCTCCACATCACAGCCAACCGCAGGAGGTCCGGCAAGGCGATCGCCGCCTTGGCGGGCCTCGTGCCGTCAATCCGGAAGACGCTCGTGGGCGGCGACTTCCCCGAGGCCTTCGGCGCGAAGTTTGAGACGGACCGCCTCTGCGTGGACTACGCGGTGGACTACTACCGCCTCTTCTGGAAGGAGCCCGTCGAGGGTGTGGGCGTGAAGGTGTACACCGCGAAGGGCAACCACGACTTCACGGTGAAGCACGACGCGCAGACGCCCGCAGGCTTCACCTACTCCGGCGTGGACGCGCGGAAGATCGTCATGGACTCGGCGGGCTGCCGCGAGGTGGTGACGAACCCGGACGACCCCGAGGCCTGCTACTACTACTTCGACAACGCCGCCGCGCGCGTGCGGTACATCGTGGCGGACACGACCGACTCGATCACGCCGTCGCGTCCGTACTGGGCCGTCCAGTCCGGCATGCACGAGAAACAGCTGCTCTGGCTCGCGGACAACGCCGTCGCCACCCTGCCGATTGGCTGGTACGCGGTGGTGATGCACCACATCCCGATACAGGGCGTGGTGGGCAACGCGGGCGAGATCAAGCTCTATGCCCCGTTTCGCGAACTCCTCGAGGCCTACCAGTCGCGTGGGCGCATGACGCTCTGCGGCAAGGAGTACGATTTCGCGAACGCGCAGGGGCGCATCCTCATGGACATCACGGGCCACCACCATGCGGAGCGACAGACGTTCGTGAAGGGCATCCTCCACGTGACCGAACCGTGCGACGCGGCCTACTCCGACTACATCATCGGCTCCGCTCCCTGGTGCGGCGACCTGCCGTCGAAGCGCGCGGGCGCGGTGACGGAGCAGACGTTTGACGCCGTGCAGCTTGACCTCGCGCG
>JAFRNO010000358.1 GCA_017430155.1 Kiritimatiellia bacterium
CCACGGGTGCGGTGAGAGAAAGGTTTGCGGCGCGCCTCGCGCCGCGCTACGCCATGAGGTCGAGGAGGTGCAGGCGCGGGCCCATCGTCTTCTGCTTGCTGGCGAGGCGGTAAATCATGACAAGAATTCAGCGAGGGTTGCGGACAAGTTCGCCGAACGGGGCGAGAAGACTGTACTTGTTGCGCCAGCTGGTGTACATGATGCCCGTGCAGTTGGGCGTGCGGCGGCAGGTCTCCAGCCACGCGCGGCAGTTGTCGAGGTCGTCCGCGTCGTAGTACGCCGCGGCCTGCGTGCGGAATCCGCGTTCCGCGAAGAACGGCATCGAGATGTCGTGCTTCTTGCCATACCAGCAGCTGATCACGAGGTCCTTGGGGATGAGGTCCCACGAGCCCGCGAACGTGCCCTTGCAGGCGTAGTAGTTGTCGTGCGCGTTGTGCGCGGGGTCGAGCATGTCGCTCCACACGTAGATCTGCGCGTCGGGGCGCACGGCCTTGATGATCGCGCGCTGGCGCGTGAGGCATTCGCCGAGCTGGTGCGCCATGTCGAGGCCGCGCGCCTGGCAGAGCGGACACGTCCCGCCCGCGCGGATCTCGTCCATCGAGAGGAACCACTTGCGCGGGTTGAGCGCCTCCTTCACGGCGGCGGCGGACGTGCGGTAGTAGTCGTAGAGCGCGGGCGCGCTCATGCAGCACGGACGCTGGGAATTCGCCACCACGGCGGCCGTCCAGTAGTCCACCACCAGCTCCGCGCCCTCGCGCGCCGCGCCGCCGGGCAGGACGCGGAAGGAATCCCATTTCCTGTTCCAGACCTTCTGCGGCGGCGGCTCGTAGTCCACGCCCGCGCGCAGCGCCGCGCCCGTCCGCGCGTCGCGCACCGCAAAGGGCAACCCCTCGCGCTTGAGCGGCGGTGCGCAGCCCATGTCCTCCACCTTGAATTCGTCGATCCACAGGCGGCCCGCCTTGCCGCCCCAGATGCCCGCGTAGACGCGGAAGTCGCCCTTGTCCCGCGCGTTGAACGTGCACTCGACGCGCGTCCAGTCCTGCGTCGCGGCAAGGTTCGCGTGCTTCCCCACCACGCTCGCGCCGTCCTTCGCGTACACCTGCAGGAGCACGCCGGACGCCGGCACCACGCCCTCCGTCTTCATCCGGCAGCTCACCCGGTAGCGTCCTCCGGGACTCACCTTCAGCGCATGGCAGGCGCGTCCGTGGCCGTGCGGGTTGTCGCCGTAGTTCTCGAAACGCAGGGAGGCCGTGCCGTCCGCCTTCACGTCCGTGTCGATGAACGAGACCGTGCCGGGCTTGTCCGTCCACAGCCAGCCGGGCGCGGCGTTCGGCCGCTTCGGCGGCTCGTCGAAGCCGGCGTTGGCGAAGTCGCCCACGCCGCCGCCCGGGAACACGGCCTTCCCGCCCTTCACGACGAACGGCACGTTCGTGCACGGGAGCGCCGCCGCGTAGGCGGGATCGTATCCGCCGTAGCCGACGCTCCAGATGATCGGGATGATCTCCACGCCCGCCGCGTCGCAGACGCGCTTCACCTCTGCAAGGCGCGCCTTCTGTTCGGCGGACCACGTGTGCCAGCGCTCCACGCCGCAGGCGAAGAGCATGCCGTTCAGGTCCACGGACTTCGCGGTCTTCACGATCTCCGCGATCTCCTGCACGTGCTCGGGCTTCGTCAAGTTACGCGAGACGTACACCCAGCGGTCCTCAAACGGCGCGCCCGCCGCGCAGGATGCAAGGCCCACGGCCGCCATGAGCGAAATCATTCCCGCACAGCGCATACGCGATTCTCCCGTCATTATTTAGATGAGACCTTCCTGGCGGGCCGTTTCGTCGACGTGCTTGTCGCGCTTGATGTCCTGGAACCCTTCGGGCAGCTTCGCGGGGTCGATGACGTCGATGGTGAAGCCCTTCGCGGTGCGCCACGCGCCGCGGGTGAAGTCGGGGCAGTCCACGGGACGCGAGTTCGAGTCCACCGACCGCTCGGTCAGCTCCACCATCGCGCTCCACGCCGCAAGGTCGTACACGTCGGTGTCGAGCGGCAGGCCGTTCTGCAGGCAGTAGCTCCAGCGGAGGTCCATGATGTAGTCCATGCCGCCGTGCCCGCCGGCCTTCTTGGCGATCTCGCCGGCGACCTGCCAGAACGGATGGCGGTATTTCCGGCGGATGGCCTCCGTCGCCTCGGCGTCGCGGTAGGCGTGCGCCTTGCCGTCGCCGGTCTTCTCCTCGAACGCGACCTTCAGCTCGGGATAGCTCATCGCCATGCCCTTCGTACCGGAGATGAGGTTCAGGCGCGAGTACGGACGCGGCGACGACACGTCGTGCTCCAGCAGGATGGACCGTCCGAGCTTCGTCTTGATGAGCGAGAGGTTCATGTCGCCCATCCGGACCTTGAAGTCCTTGCGCCAGTCGGCGTACATCTCGCGTCCGTAGTGGTGGTAGTTCGCCTGTTTGGAGTCGAGCGAGACGAGGAAGTCGAAGTTGTCGCCGCGGTTGATGTCCATGTACGTCGCCACGGGACCGAGCCCGTGCGTGGGATACCAGTTGCCGGAATGCTTCGAGTAGAAGTCGAGCGCCCAGCCGGGACGCCCCGCCTTCCCCGCGTCCGGGTCGCCGGCGAGCGAATGGTAGCGGCTCCCGTACTGCAGGGCGCGCTGGTCGTGGATGTAGCCGGCCTCGCCGTGCACGATGTCGCCGAACACGCCCTGCTTCACCATGTTGAGCATGAGCATCTCTTCCTCGCCGTAGCAGCAGTTCTCCAGCATCATGCACGGCATGCGCGTGCGCTCGCTCGTCTCCACGAGCTGCCAGCACTCGTCGATCGTGAGCGCGCCCGGCACCTCGTTCAGCGCCACCTTGCCGTGCTCCATCGCGTAGAGCGCGATCGGCGCGTGCATGTGCCAAGGCGTGACGTTGTAGACCACGTCCACCGCGTCGGACTCGCAGATGCGCTTGTACCCCTCCGGTCCCGCCACGGTGAGGACGGGCGCCGGCTTCCCGTTCTTCTTGAGCCAGGCGAGCTCCTTGTCGATGCGGTCCTGGAACAGGTCCGCGACCGCCGTCACGACCGTGCCCGGGACCTGCGAGAGGCGCCGCAGCGCGGAGGTTCCGCGCGAGCCCACGCCGATGCAGGCCACGCGGACCTTCTTCATCGGCTTGAGCGCGCATCCCTGCATCGGCGCGCCGCTAGGCGCGGCGACTTTGAGCCGCCCGCCCAGGCACTCGCCCGCCATCAGCGCCACGCCCATCCACGCCGCGGACTGAATGAACCCGCGCCGCCCAACGTCAATCTCTGACATGTTCTTTTCTCCTTTGCACGCGTGGTTCATTCAGTGCCGCCGCCTCACTCCGCGTCGAGCGACAGCCCGTACGCGATGAGACGTCCGCCGGCCGGCAGGTTCCTCGCCTTGATCATCAGCGTGGCGTTCTCGCCGTCGTACGCCACCAGCGTGGCCGGCACGTGCCTGTAGGTGGTCTCGGTCATCGAAACGCGCGACAGCACGTAGAAGCCGTCCACAGGCTCGTCCGCGCTGAACGGCAGGCCCACGGCGTCGATCGTCAGCTTGATGCCGTCGTTTACGCTCAGCAGCAGGTTGCCGGACGCGTCCATCTTGACCGCCGTGAACTTCATCGGCTCCTCAAGCACGAAGTCGTAGATCTTGAGGGTGCGGCGCACCTCGTACCAGCCGTCTTCGGCATCCACGGACATCGCGCCTTCCGCCACCAGGCCCTCGCCGAGCTCCCTGTCGTACTTGCCGCCCGAAATCGAGACGTCGCCAGGCAGACCGTCGATGTCGCCCGTGTACACGCCGCTCTTGATCTCGAGGGAACCGCCGTCCGCGACCTTGGCCGCGTCGTCGGTCGCGTCGACCTTGACGCCGCCGCCAAGGGTGACACCCGCGCCTTCGGCCACCGAGACGCCGTTCTCGCCCGAGATTTCGCCGCCAACGACAACCACGGAAGCGCCCGTGTCGGCGGTTATGCCGGTGCCCACGTCTTCAATGATCGTGTTGCTAATCGTCATGTCGATTTCGCTGCCGGCATACACGCCGTCCGCGTCACCGCCGCCGTTGATCACGCTGTTCAGGATCTCGACCTCGCCAACGCCGATGCCGGACACCGCATACTGGTTGTAGTCGGCGATGTCGACGTTGTCGAGCGTCAGCTTGGAGCCTTCGGTCCAGCCTTCGAAGACGATCACGGCCGAGCCGTCAGGATCAACCCGATCGCCGAAGTTGCGGAAGTTGAGGTTCGAGATCGTCACGTCGACCGTGTCGTACGTCTCGGAGCCGATGTAGATCTCCGCGCCGTCCTTCTCGCCCGTGAGGGTGCGCTGTCCGGTGATCGTGTAGAGAGGATTGCCGTCCTCGTCCGTCGCGCCGGTGATCGTGATGTTCTTGTCCACGATGTTCAGCCCGCCCGTCGGGAGCGTGATGTCCGCGATCACCTCGACCACGTCGCCGTCGTTGGCCGCGTCAATCGCGTCCTGCAGCGAGTTGTAGTACACGTCGCCGATCTTCGCCTCCTGCCTGTAGACGCGGAGCACGTCGCCCACGACCGCCGCGTACAGGCCCTCGGCCAGTCCTTCGACCGCGATGTCCGAGTCCTCGCCGAGCGTGATGCCGGTGACGAGCGACTGGCGGAGCTTGGCGCCGTCGGCGCTCACCGCAAGTGTCGGCGTCGCGCCGTCGGCCACGGTCAATCCGGTCGCGTAGACCAGGCTCTCCGCCGACACGGCCGTGACGTCGATCGTCGCGCCGTCGCCCAGCACGATGCCGCCGCCAAGGCGGATCTCGCTGTACTCGCCGTCCGCGAACGCGAGCGTCACGTCCGTGAGCGTCACCTTGCCAGGGGCGCCCTTCAGCAACCATTCGCCCGAGGCCGTGACCACGTGGCCCTGACCGTCGACCGTCACGTTCTTCTGAACGGTCACCGCCTCCGTAAGCTCGGCGTTGGCCGTCACGAGGATCGTCTCGTCCGACTTCGCGTCGGCCACGGCGGCCTTGAGCGTCGTGTAGCCCAAGAGCGTCGGGTAGCCGTCGGACGCCGTGCGCTTGATGATGAACGTCGGCAGCTCGACGGTCGCCTCGACGGCGTCCGCCTCCGCGAGCATCTTGTACGCGATCTCGCTCACGTTCGTGCCGCCGACGCTCGCGCCGAAGTTGAGATCGGCCGCGACGTAGTTGCCGTCCAGCGCCAGCTTCTCGGCGTCGACCGCGCCGACGACCGCGAACGCGCGCGTCGCCGAACCGGTCTTCATGAAGGCGTTGCCCGTCACCGTGGCCTCGTAGTCCACCGCGTCCTCGGACGCCGGGTCCACGATCACCGCCGTGCCGCTCAGGCCGGAGAACACGTTGTCGACGATCGTCACCTTCGCGCCGGCGACCGGCTTCACGACGATGTCGGTCTTGACGTACCCGTCGTTCGTGAACGTGCAGTTCGTGACCGCCAGCTCGCCCGCGAGGCCGTCGGCCGTCGTGATCGCCGGGACGGGCGCCGTCCGCGTGCCGATGCCGTCGAACACGACGTTCTTCACCGTGCTGCCGCCGGCCGCGTCAACCGCGATCTGCGTGCCGCCGGAGACCTTGTGGCCGTCGCCGTCGAACGTCACGCCCGCGCCGAGCGCAATCTCACCCTCGTCCGTAACGTCCGCGAGCAGCGTGATCGTGTCGCCCTCGACGATTTCGCCGACCGCCTCGGCCAGCGTCGCGTAGTTGCCGCGCACGACGGTCTCTCCGCCGTCCACGTAGGTCACCTTCGCCACCGCGCCGCCGATCGTCAGCGTGCCGGCCACGTAGCTGACCGTGTAGTTGCCCTGCGCCGCCTCGCCGGTCGGCGTGATCGCGTACTCGCCCGCGGTCTCGCCGGCCTCGCGCGACAGCTCGTAGACGACCGTGTCGTCCCCGAGCAAGCCCTCGACCGTCGCCGTCAGCTCCGGATCCGCGTTGCCGGCGACCTTCGACTTGTCCTCGGCCGTCACCGTCACCGTCCTCGGTTCAACCGTGAACGTGCCGCCGACGACCGTGACGTCGTAGCCCGCGTCGTCCGTGACCGTCACCGTGATCGCGTACTCGCCCGCGTTCTCGCCCTCGGCGCGCGACAGCGTGTAGGCGATGGTGGCGCCCTCCTTCGCGCCCTCGACCGTCGCCGTCAGCTCGGGATCCTCGTCGCCGTAGGTCTTCGACTTGTTGTCGGCCGTCACCGTCACCGCCGCAGCCGTGATCTCGAACGTGCCGCCCTCGACCGTGACCGTGTAGTTCGGGTTCTCACCCGCCGTCGCCGTGATCGCGTACGTGCCCACGGCCTCGCCGGCCTCGCGCGACAGCGTGTAGGCGATGGTGTCGCCCTGCTTCGCACCCTCGACCGTCGCGGTCAGCGTCGGGTCGGCGTCGCCGTAAACCTTCTTCTGGCCCGCATCGACCGTCACCGTCGCGGCCTACTTCGTGATCTCGAACGTGCCGTTCTCTACCGTGACCTAGTAGTTCGGATTGCTGCCCGCAACCGCCGTGATCGCGTACTCGCCCACGTTCTCGCCCGTGGCGCGCGACAGCGTGTAGGCGATCGTGTCGCCCTCCTTCGCGCCCTCGACCGTCGCCGTCAGCGTCGGGTCGTCATCGCCGTAAACCTTCTTCTGGCC
>JAFRNO010000046.1 GCA_017430155.1 Kiritimatiellia bacterium
ACGCGCGGCGAGTACGCGGTGGCGGTCGTGAAGGCGCCGGAGGGCGAGGACGCGGCGGCGCCGGGAGCGGCGGCGGCCGAGGCGAACCCGGAGGTCATCAAGAAGGGCAAGGAAGAAGCCGCTGGTGACAAGAAGGAAGAGAAGAAGTAATCCGGGAAGGAACCGAAGCTATGAAGAAGTACGATGGTCTCTACATCTTCGCCGGGCAGGCGAAGGACGACGTGCTCGAAGGCCAGATCGCGAAGGCGGTCGCCGAGGTGACGCGTCTGGGCGGCAACATCCTCTCGCAGGAGGTGCTGGGCAAGCGCGCGTTCGCGCGTCCGATGCGCAAGCGCGAGAGCGGCGTGTACGTGCAGGTGCGCTTCGAGCTCGACCCCTCGAAGGTGAGCGAGCTCGTGAACCGCTACCGTCTCGTGGAAGAGGTCTTCCGCGTGCAGATCCTCGCCGTCGACGACCGCCGCGAGGCGGTGCTCGCCGCGCAGCGCGAAGCCGCTGCGCAGCGCGAGGCGGCGAAGGCCCAGAAGGAGGCCGAGGCGGCGGAGGCCGCCGTGGCCGAGTAACGAAGACGAGGTGGAACGATGCCGTCTTTCAACAAAGTGATCGTGATGGGGAACCTGACGCGTGACCCCGAAGTCCGCCAGGTGGGCGCCAACGCCGTGAAGGTGTGCCGCTTCGCCCTGGCGCTCAACGAGCGGCGCCGGGACCGCAACGGCAACATGGTGGACATCCCCACGTTCGTCGAAGTCGACGCATGGGAGAAGCTCGCCGAGCTGTGCGGCCAGTATCTCCGCAAGGGCCGGTCGGTCCTCGTGGAGGGACGTCTCCAGATGGATTCCTGGGAAAGGGACGGGCAGAAGCACCAGAAGCTGAAGATCCGCGCGATGACCGTGAAGTTCATGCCCCTGCCGGCTCCCAACCAGAGCCGTCTCACGGGCGAGCCGATCGTGCCGAACAACGTCCAGCAGCCGCCGGTCGTCCCGCAGGCGGGCGACATGGACGGCTACGACGACGACGGGTCGATGCCCTACTGACCTCCACCTCCGGCAAACAAACAATTGTAAGGAAATAAGAAATGGCCTACCAGAAGAAACACGAGCGCGGCGACCGCGAAGACCGCGGGGAGTTCGCTTCCCGCCGCCGTCCCGCCATCCCCGCGAGCGACAAGATCGACCTCAACGACATCGAGGTCCTGAAGCGCTACGTGACCGAATACGGCAAGATCATCCCCGCCCGCGTGACGGGCGTCACCGCGATGCAGCAGCGCCAGATCAAGAAGGGCGTCCGCCGCGCGCGCAACATGGGCCTGATGGCCTGAGAAAGGAACGTGGACCATGGTTGAAGTGATGCTGATGGCCGACGTCAAGAAACTCGGCAAGGCCGGCGCGATCGTGAAGGTCGCCCCGGGCTACGCGCGCAACATGCTCCTCCCGCAGGGGCTCGCCGCGCCCGTGACGGAAGCCGCGAAGCGCCGGCTCGCCAAACTCGAGGAGGCGCGCGCGAAGGCCCGCGCCGAGGCGAAGAAGGCGGCGCAGGCGGTGGCGAGCAAGCTCGCCGGCCTGACCGTGACGGTCAACGCCCGCACGGTGGACGGCGTGAAGCTCTACGGCAGCGTGAGCGCGACGGACCTCCTCGCGGCGATCGAGGCGGACCGCGGCGTGAAGTTCGAGCGCTCGCAGCTGGACCTTCCGGACCAGCTCAAGGAAGTGGGCGAATACAAGGCCACGCTGGACCTCGGCGAAGGCGTGAAGGCCCCGTTCACGGTGAAGATCGTGGAGGTGCCCGCGCAGGCGTGACCGCGGAGACGGGAAAAATCGAGCGGCGATTTTTTTCGCCGTTTCGATTTTTCCTGTTGATTCTCGCCGAAAGAAAGCGTATGATAATGACGTTCACGGGAAAGTGTCGATTCCCGGAACCCGACAGAGGATGAAAGAAATACTGAAAAGAGTGCAGCTTGTCCTGACCTGCGGCCTTCTGGCCGTCGGGCTGGGAGGGTGCATCGTTCTGGATTTCCTGGACGGCAGGGACCCGAAGGAGAACGTGGATCCCAACGTGCTCGCGACCTACTTCGACGGCCCGAAGGTCCGCCCGGGCGTGGCGCTGGGCATTTCCGTGACGGCGGTCGGCGCGGAGCAGTCGTCCCACAAGCAGTATTTCGTGGACGCCGACGGGTACATCTCGATGGAGCTCGTCGGCCAGATCAAGTGCGACGGCATGTCGCTGGTGGGGCTCCAGAAGAAGCTCGAGTCCGCCTACAAGAAGTATTACCTCAATCCGTCCGTGACGGTGACGTTCGTCTACCAGGCGGGTCAGAACATGGTCTCCCCCTGGGGGACGGTGACGGTTTTGGGCGAGGTGGCGCGGCCGGGTCCGGTGGACGTGCCCTCGACGATGGACTTGCGCCTGACGCGCGCCCTGTTTCTCGCGGGCGGCATGACGGCGATTGCGGACAAGCGGCGCGTGCAGGTGACGCGCTGCGACAAGGATGGCAAGCAGACGAAGACAAAAGTCGACCTTGTCGAGATCGGCGAAGAGGGCCGGCCCGACAAGGACATGCTCCTGAAGGCGGGAGATGTCGTCTGGGTGCCAATGTCCTGGTACTGAATTTAAAGATCCAACAAGGAGGTGTGAACCATGAAGCTGAAGAACATGTTTGCGGCGTGCGCGCTCGCCCTGAGCGTGATGCCCTTTGCCGCATCCGCCGAGCTGAGCAAGGACCAATGGTTGGCCAAGGTCGGCGACTGCGCGAACAATCCGTCCGCCATGAAGGCGACCATTGCCCAGATACCGGCTTCCGAGCAAGCCGAGTTCGTCGGCAAGGTCAACGAGGCGATCGGGAAGAAACCGGCGTCGGCCGAGTCCAAGGCGGCGGACTTCTACGCGGTGAACAAGGCCGCGGTGTCCGGCGCGTCGGACAAGTCCAGCGTGCTGGCGGAAGTGTTCGCCACGGTGCCGGTGGAATACCTCACGGACATCAACGAGCGTTTCGCCACGGAGCTGTTCAGCCGCAACGCCAATCCCGAGAACAAGCCGATCTCCGACGCGGCGTTCACGGAGCTGGCGACCAACGCGCTGGCCGTGGTGAACGCGCGGTGCCAGTCGGCTGAGAACGCCGGCGTGCGGCAGACGTTCGCGGCGCTCCTGTTCATCCGCGCCTCCGGCGGTTCGCCCGAGGGTCTGGCGGACACCCTGGTCGCGCAGATGACCGATCCGCAGGCGAAGGAATCCGCCAGCTCCTGGATCGCCGACGCGATGGGCGGCGAGGGCAAGGAGGCTTCCTACAACGAGATGCTCGACTCCACGAACGCGGGCGCCGAGCCCGACCATTCGGTCGTGCTCCAGATGACCGGTCCGGCCGTAATCACGGAGGCGCTGCTCGCCGATCTCCAGGCTCCCGACAACACGTCCGCATCCGGTTCTCCTTCGGGCCTGGGCGGCGGAGCCTTCGTGGCCGGCAGCGTCGCGGGATCGGCAGTTCCCTCTGACGGAGTTCCCGACTTCCGTCTTGACCGCATCCCCCGCGGGGCGATCGGCAGCGGCGACGGCGTCGGCGGAAACCGCGATGGCACGAACGAGGGCGAAGACAATCCCTACTATTCGCGTCGCCGCGGCTCCACGTCCGGTTCCGAGCCCTTCACCCCGGAGCCCCCGGATTACGTGAAATAAGCATGGTCCACGTCTGAAACGAGCAAAGGAAATCCTCCCATGAACAAGCATCTGACAGGTCTGACGATTGCGGCCTTCTCCGTCATCCCCGCGTTGATGGCCGGCGAGAGCGAGGCGGACAAGCCGCAGGGCTTCCGTTTCTTCAACCAGCATCTGACCATCAAGCCGTACGTGGCGATTTCGTACACGTATGACTCGAACGTGGACACGTCCCACAAGTCGTCCGGCGACAGCATCTTCTGCATCCAGCCCGGCGCCGACTTCGAGTGGAAGGGCGAGCGCTGGGCCCTCGTGGGCTCCGCCTGGTACCGCCGCAACGCCTACTGCAAGTACGCCAACGAGATGGGCGAGAACAGCTACGGCGAGTCGCTGGCCTACAAGTGGACGACCTCCAAGCAGGACGAGCGGGGCTGGTCCCTCATCCTCGCCGAGAAGTACCGCTACACCGACCAGTCCGACGCGCTGGGCTCGGGCGACGGCCGCGGCATCTGGCGCGACCGCGAGGCTCTTGACGTCTCCGGCGCGATCCAGCGCCGCTTCACCGAGCGCCTGCATGCCGAGGTGCTGGCGCAGTACAACTGGCTGGACTACAAGAACGACACGGGCAAGTACGCGCCGCTCTACGGTTGGTCCGAGTGGGCGGTTGGCGCCCAGGCGGGCTATGCCGCGTCGAAGTGGACGGACATCCTCGTGGCGGCCGGCTACTCCCACTACCTCCAGAAGAACGGGCACGGCTACCACAACTACAACAACGAGAGCGAGGTGTGGACGGTCCAGGCCGGTCTTGGCACGCACGCGACCGAGAAGATCACCTACCGCGTGCTCACGGGCGTGTCGTGGCTTGACTATGGCGGGCACTCGAACGCGGACTGCGGCTGGACCTACTCCCTTGACGCCAACTGGCGCATCACGCGGCAGCTGCAGTTCTCCGTGCTCGGCAAGAGCTTCTACCAGCCGTCGGAGCGCACGCGCGGTCAGGCCATCAAGGTCTATTCGCTGTCGGGTGGACTGTCCTACCTCACGCTGGGCGACAAGCTGACGCTCACGGCGAACGTGGCATGGCGTTACGAGGACACCTGCTACAACGACCGCTACCTCGCCTACGGCAACGACTTCGACGAGGACATCCTCTCCTTCCGCCTCGGCGCGGACTACATCATCAACCGCTGGATGTCCGTGTTCGCGAGCTTGACATGGGAAGAGGAATGGTGCGACAGGCGTGCGTACGACTATGACCGCTTCCGCGGCACGATCGGCATGCGCTTCCACTACTGATTACTGACTGATTCGGGCTGATGTTTCCACGGCTCATCACCAGATACGGGCTGGCAACGCACCTTGCGTTGCTGGCCTCTTTGCCATTTGCCCTGTACCCCTTTCTCGCCGAATCCAATTTGGCGGAGGTCACTTTCTGGTTGTCGGGGCTGGCGTTCCTGTGGCTGTTGGTGGAACCTTCGATGCGCGCGGGCGAGCATCTGTCCCTCGCCCGCCGCCGCGTCCTTTCTTCGCTCGTGCGCGACATCGCCTTCTGGGTCTTCCTCTGCGTGCTGGTCGTCGCGTTCATCCGCTATGCGAACTCGGGCGTCTCGCTAGTCTACGAGCAGGACGAGTGGAAGGTCGGCGATCCGTCGTCCCCCGCGCTGCCCGCCTCCGCGGGGGCGTCGGGCCTCCTGCCCCTGGCCATCCTGGTCGGGATGAGCGTGGTGGTGCTGGGCATCCGCCACGGCATCGGCTTGACGGGCCGGATCTCGTTCGGGCTTACCGCCTCGTTCGTGATGGGACTCGGCGGGCTGGCGATGGTGATCTGCGCCTGCTTGAAAGTGCCCGCGTTCATGAGCGCCGCGAAGGCGGACCTCCTCGAGGGGCCGTTCTGGTCGCCGTTCTGGGGGCCGGGATTCGGCGTGTGGCTGATTTGCGCGCTGGCGTTCGGGGCTCAGGCCGAGGCGCGCAAGTGGGGCGCGGCGTACGTGCCGTTCTGCCTGGCCGTGGCGGGAAACGCCAGTGGGCTCTTCTTCTTCTCGCCGCCGCCGGTTTCCTCCGTGTTCCTCATCGTCGCCGTCCTCGTCGCGATCTTCTGCCTGGCCTATGTCGGCCGCGCGGGTTCCATGGGGGGCTGCGCACGGATGTTCGTCCTCATGCTGCTCGGGTTCGCTACGCCGTTCTTCTTCGTCTCCGCGCTTCTGCCGGACGAAGTCGAGTTCGACAACTGCGTGCGGAAGACCGGCACAGTCACGGAGACCGTGAAGGAGCCCGTGCAGAACATCTATGCTGTGAAGGCGGGCGGTTTCCTGGCGATCGACAAGGAGCAGTCCGAGACCTACCGCGAGCTTTCGCCCCTGCTGTCGGACATCGCCAAGTCCGTCTGGAAGAAGCATCCGTGGTACGGCTCCGGCGTCGGCGCGTTCCGCCTGCACGTCCCGTTCATCGCGACGGCGGACGAGCTGAAGTCGTTCCAGCGGCACAAGGACGACTGGCGCACGCTCCTGATCTCCCAGCAGATGAAGGACGCGTCCAAGCGCGCGAGAGAGGCGCGCGAGAAGGGCAAGGAGGTCTCTTCCGACTTCGACTGGACCGCCGTGCGCCCGTACAGGCGGAATCCCGCCTGCGCCTTCAACAGCTACTGGACCTTTCTGGCCGAACGCGGGCTTCTCGGCGCGGCCCTGGCCGTGTTGAGCGTGGGCATCCTGCTTTTCTCGTACGTCGTCCGGCTCGTCCATTCCGTCCGCTACCTGCGCACGCAGGACGACGCGGACGTCGTGGTGTTCGCCTGCCCGCCCGTCGTCTGGGTGACGCCCTTTGCGCTTGTGCTCCTGTTCGTGCTGGCGCTATACGAACCAATTCTCGAGATTGCCCCGATGCTGCTCGTGTGCACCGTTCCGCTCGCCATTGCGGCGGCGTCCTTCCCGAAGAAACCCGCACCACGGCCGCAGGCTGTGCAACCTCTTGAAGGAGAAAGACCCTGAGTCATGGCATCTAACTCGTCTTCATCGTCGACATACGGACAGAAGCCGCTGTACTACGGCACGTCGAAGTCAGCACCGATCTACTACGGATCGTCGTCGCATCCTGCCTACTACGGATCCACGCCCTATTACTACGGCGGAGGCGCGTACGGCAGCTCTTACGGCG
>JAFRNO010000359.1 GCA_017430155.1 Kiritimatiellia bacterium
ACGGCTGTGCCGTGTCGCGTCTGGAGCTGGCCGGGGCCGAGAACGTGACGGAGTTCTTCTCCGCGGTGAAACGCCAGCCCGCAATCACCTATTTCGAGAACGCCGTGGGCGGGAAGGTGGTCGTGATGGCGGTGAACCTCGCCGACTGCAAGTCGCCCAACTTCTTCTCCTACGCGAAGCGCGAACTGCTTGTGAAGATGTTCCGCCGCCTCGGCGGTGCCGCCGCCGTGCCCGTGTACAACGTGGACCGCGCGAACGTCATGGTCGTGGCGAACGACGACGGCGCGCGTCTCTTCATGGAGGCGGTGAACCTCTCGTGCGACCCGGTCGAGAGTTTCGAGTTTGAAGTCACGCCGCCGTACGTCGGCGGCAAGGTGGAGATCCTGGACGGCGCGTCGTGGCGCGACGCCGGGGCGCGGTGGGACTGCGCCCGCTTCATCGTGAAGCCGCGTGCCGCGGCGCATGTCTACGGAACGCTCGTCCTGCGAATCGTCCGCTGACGCCGGCCGCCCAGGCGCGATTACATTACCATTTGGTCACGTACTGGACAAATGGCATCGGCAAGGCGTAAAATAGATGCGTTTCCACACCAACAGGAGAATGAAATGGATCTGTCGAACGCATCGAACAAAATCGCCGCGCAGGGTGAACTCGTCAGCCGCATCCGCGACGAGGTGGGCAAGGTCATCGTCGGGCAGGAGAAGCTGATCGACCGCCTCATCCTCGCGCTCATCGCGAACGGGCACATCCTTCTCGAGGGCGTGCCGGGCCTCGCGAAGACGCTGAGCGTGAACACGCTCGCCAAGGCCCTCGGCCTCGACTTCAAGCGCATCTCGTTCACGCCGGACCTGCTGCCGGCCGACGTGGTCGGCACGCTCATCTACTCCCCGAAGACGGGCGAGTTCTCGCCGAAGAAGGGTCCCGTGTTCACGAACCTGCTGCTCGCGGACGAAATCAACCGCGCGCCGGCGAAGGTGCAGAGCGCGCTGCTGGAGTCCATGCAGGAGCGCCAGGTTACGATCGGCGAGACCACCTACCCGCTGCCCGAGCCGTTCCTCGTGCTCGCCACGCAGAACCCGATCGAGCAGGAGGGCACCTACCCGCTGCCCGAGGCGCAGGTGGACCGCTTCATGTTCAAGTGCCTCGTCGAGACGCCGTCGCGGGCGGACGAGCGCCGCATCATGGACCGCTTCGCCCAGCAGGCGAGGGCGCCCGAGGTGAAGGCCGTCTGTGCGCCCGCCGACATCGCCGAGCTGCGCGCCGCGCTGAAGGAGGTGTATTGCGACGAGAAGGTGGGCGACTACATCCTCGACATCGTCTTCGCCACGCGCGAGCCCGACAGGGTGAAGGGCCTCGAGGCGCTCAAGGAGCAGATCCAGGTCGGCGCCTCGCCGCGCGCGACGCTCAGCATCAACCTCGCCGCGCGCGCGAACGCGCTCATGCACGGCCGCGCCTACGCCACGCCCCAGGACGTGAAGGAGATCGCCCACGACGTCCTCCGCCACCGCATCCTCCTCACCTACGAGGCCGAGGCGGAGAACATCAACAGCGACATGGTGATCAACCAGATTCTTTCCATTATCCCCGTGCCATGATTGACGTCAAGGAGCTCATGGCGAAGGTGGGGAAGATCCGGATCCTCACCAACCGCCTGATCGACGACCAGCTGAGCGGCGACTACCACTCCACGTTCAAGGGACAGGGCGTGGAGTTCGACGAGGTGCGCCCCTACGTGGCCGGCGACGACGTGCGCGCGATCGACTGGAACGTGACCGCCCGCACCGGCGCGCCCTACATCAAGCGCTACAGCGAGGAGCGCGAGCTGACCGTGCTGTTCATGGTCGACGTGAGCGGGTCGCAGTCCTACGGCAGCGCCACGCGTTCGAAGGCCGAGCTCGCCGCCGAGGTGGCGAGCCTCCTCGCGCTCACGGCGATCCGCAACCAGGACAAGATCGGCCTCATCCTCTTCTCCGACAGGATCGTCCAGTACATCCCGCCGCGCAAGGGGCGCCAGAGCGTGATGCGCCTCGTGCGCGAGGTGCTGGCCGCCGAGGACGACGCGACGGGCGGCACGGACATCGCCGGCGCGCTGAAGTTCCTCAACGGCGTGCAGAAACGCCGCGCCGTGGTGTTCCTCGTGAGCGACTTCCAGGCCACGGGCTACGAGAAGGAGCTGCGCGTGACGGCGCGCCACCACGACGTGATCACCATCCCCGTGAGCGACCCCGCCGAGAGCGAGTTGCCGCGCGCCGGCCTCGCCGAACTCGAAGACCCCGAGACGGGCGAGCTGCTGCTCGTCGACACGGCCGACGCCGCCGTGCGCCGCGCGTTCGCCGCGGCGGCGGCGGAGCAGGTCGCGGCCCGTGACCGGTTCTTCGCCCGCAACGGCATCGACAACGTGCCCGTCGCCACGGACAGGCCGTACATCCAGTCCATCCGGGCGCTCTTCAAGCGGAGGGCCAGCAAGCGATGAAGGTCAAGGGAGAAATGGGACATCCGGGACAACTGGGACAACCGGGACTTGTGAGGATTCTTTGTGCCCTTTGTGTTCTTTGCGGTTTTAGTTTGCCCCTGGTTGCGGCGCAGGTGGCTGATTTGAGCCGCGACGGCGTGGGGCTCGTCGTGGACGCCTCGCCGCGCGCGGTGGACCTCGCGCGCGACTTCTACGTCACGATCACGCTGACCGCGCCGTCCGGCGTCACCGCCGAACTGCCCGACCTGCGCGACCGCTTCCAGGGTTTCCGCGTGGCCGAGAACTTCGCCGAGAAACCCCTCGTGGACAAGGAAGGGCGAACGACGGCCGTCTCGCGCTGGCGCCTCGAGCCCGATCCCCTCGCGCGCCGCTACCGTCTCGCGCCGTTCGCGGTGCAGACCGGCGACGGCTCGTTCGCGACCGCGCCCGTCCTCTTCGACCCTCCCGCCGCGCGCGAAGCGGTGACGGGCGAGATCGAGGTCAATCCCACGCGCGACCTGCCGCCGTTCAGCTGGAAGCTCGTCGGCATCTGCGCGGCCGCGCTCGCGGGGCTGGCGCTCCTCCTCGTGCTGGCCTACCTCGTCTTCAGCAAGGTCCGCACGGCGGTGCGCGTCCACCGGATGAGCCCGATCGAGCGCGCGCTCTACGAACTCGACAAGCTGCTCCGGAAGGGGCTGCCCGGACGCGGCTTCTACAAGGACTTCTACGTGGAGCTCACGATGGTCGTGCGCCGCTACATCGAGCGCCAGTACGGCGTCCGCGCGCCGAACCTCACGACGGACGAATTCCTGCGGGCGGCCGGGGCGAACGCCGCGTTCACGCAGGCGTCGATCGCCGAGCTGAAGGCCTTCCTCCAGTCCGCCGACCTCGTGAAGTTCGCGGGGCTCGAGGCGACGCCCGAGATGGCGGACGGCGCCACGGGCAAGGCCAGGAGCTACCTCACCACCGCCGCCCGGCAGCACGAGGGAGGCAGAAAATGAGCTTCGGAGTCGCCTGGCCCCTTTGTTTCCTCCTGTTCGCGCCGCTCGCGCTCGCCGCGTGGCGGATGCTCCGGCGCGGCCGCCACGCGGGCATCAAGTTCGCGCCCGTGCGGCGTCTCCCGGCGAAGACCGCGGGCTGGCGCGCGCGGGTGGCCAACCTGTCCCCCTGGTTCTTCCTCGCCGGCGCCGCGCTGCTCGTCGTCGCGGCCGCGCGTCCCCGGACCTCGCTCGCGCACAGCTCGCGCAGCGTGGACGCCATCGCGATCGCCATGGCGGTGGACGTGAGCGGCTCCATGGAGGCGCTCGACTTCTCGCCGAACATGCGGATGGGGAGGACGCGGCTCGACGTGGTCAAGGACCTGTTCGCGAAGTTCGTCGAGGCGCGCCCCGACGACCTGATCGGGCTGGTCACGTTCGGCGGCTACGCCTCCACGCGCGTGCCGCTCACGGCCGACCACGAGATGCTGCGGCGCGTCCTCGAGGGCGTGCAGGTGCCCTCGATCGCCTATGACGCCAACGGGCGCCCCATCGACCCGGAGGAGACGCTGACCGCCATCGGCGACGGCCTCGCGACGGCGATTGCGCGCGTCAAGGACGCCGAGATGAAGTCGAAGATCGTGATCCTCCTCTCGGACGGCGTATCCAACACCGGCGCGGTGGAGCCGGACGCGGCGGCGGCGGCGGCGGCCAAGCTCGGCATCCGCGTGTACACGATCGGCGTCGGCACCCGCTCGAGCCGCACGCCGTTCAAGGTGCGCGACATGGCCGGGCGTTCGGTGATCCGGTACGCGGACATGTCCTTCGACGAGTCCCAGCTCAAGTCGATCGCCGCCAAGACGGGCGCGCGGTACTTCGGCGTGCGCGACGAGGACGGTCTGAAGGCGGCGCTCGAGGAGATCGACTCGCTGGAGAAGACCACGCTGGACCGCACGGTCTACCAGCGCTGGAACGAGTATTTCCCATGGTTCCTCCTGCCAGGGGCGTTCCTCGTGCTGACCGCCGTTTCGCTCCAGATGGCCGCATCGCGGAGGCTCGTATGAAATTCGTCTATCCCTGGATGCTCGTGTTTGTGATGGCCGTGCCGGCGGCGGGCGCGCTGTGGGCGTTCCTGCGCGCCCGGGCGGAGAGGCGGCTCGCCGCGTTTGTCGCGCCCGCGCTGCAGGCGCGTCTCCTGCCGCGCAACCCGAACCTCTTCATCCTGCAGGCGGTGCTCCTGCTCGCGGGCCTCGCCCTCGTCTTCTTCGCCACGTCGCGTCCCCAGTTCGGCCAGTCGGAGCAGAAGACGCAGGTCCGTTCGCGCAACGTCGTGATCGCGCTCGACGTGTCGCGCTCGATGCTCGCGGAAGACGTGCGGCCGAACCGCCTGGAGCGCGCGAAGGCCGACCTCGCGGACCTCGTCAGGTCGCTCGACGGCGACCGCTGCGCGCTCGTCGCTTTCCGCCGCACGGGCGTGCTGCTGTGTCCGCTCACCTCCGACTACGCCTTCATCCGCAGCGCGATCGAGGACGCCGGCCCCCATTCCGCGCCGCGCGGCGAGACGGACCTCGGCAGCGCGATCCGCACGGCGCTCGACGCGCTCGACCCCGCGAAGGACGAGCACAACGCGATCATCCTCATCTCCGACGGCGGCGACCTGCGCGGCGGCGCGCTCGCGGCGGCGCAGGAAGCGAAGAAGCGGTCCGTTCCCGTGTTCACTGTCGGCCTCGGGAACGACGCCCTGGAGAGCTCGGTGCCGGACGCCTCCGGCTCGGGCGTGCAGATGTACCAGGGCAAGGCCGTGAAGACGCGCCTCGAACACGAGACGCTCGACCGCATCGCGCGCGCCAGCGGCGGACGCTACGTGCCCCTCGCGACGGCCGGAACGGCCGAGACCACGCTCGGCGCCATCTACCGCGACTTCCTCTCCAACGTGGCGGAACAGGACCTCGCCGAGGAAGAGGAGCTGCGCGCGACCGAGCGTTTCGGGTGGTTCCTCGTGCCGGGCCTGTTGCTGATCCTCCTCGCGGGCATGTTCTCGCGCGGCCGCTTCGCGGGCCGCGTCGCCCGGAAGGTGCAGTGCGCCGCGCTGCTCGCGGTCCTGTGCGGCGTCCTGCATGCCGCCGAAACGAACGCCCCGCCCGCAGCCGCAGGCCACGAACGGTCCGAGGACAGGCAGGGCACGCGCCTTGACGACCGCGAGATCTGGAACCGGGGCGTGGACGCCTATCGGGCGGGCGACTACACGAACGCGCTTGAGACGCTGCGCACCCTCATGCTCAGCCGCACGCACGGCGCGCGCGCGTCCGAACTCGTGGGCGCGATCCGGCATGCGCAAAGGCAGGCCGCGCGCGCGCAGGCGAAGGACGCGCAGGGCGTCCACGCCGAAAACGCCGCGATCGAGCCGCTTCGCCGCGCGCTCGCCGCGGGCGAGGAAAGCTCCTGGGCGATGCAGCAGGCCCTGCGCGCCGCGCCCGACGACCCGCGCGCGAACCGCAATTTCACGCGCGTCACGGACGGTCTGAAGGAGCTGCGCGACGAACTGCACGTGGAGGAGGTGCTGGCCAAGGCGAAGGGCAGGGACCCGAAGGCGCAGATGGCGGAGGCCGCGCGCGAGGCGCTCGCGCTCCTGCAGGAGCAGGCGGGCGTGCTCACGAACGAGGCGGGCGTCGCCATCGCGCGCAGCGAGGAGCTCGCGAAGCGCGCGGAGCGCCTCGCGGACGCCCTCATCCCCCTCAAGCGCGGCGTGCTGGAGTCGGTCACGAACGAGCAGCAGGCCGCGGAGATCGTGGGCGACGTGGAGGCGACGCGCGACGCCGCGCTGCGCGCGTCGGACCAGCTCGCCGACCTTTCGCCGGACGCGGCGCTGGACCTCTCGACGGCCGAGAACGCCTTCCACCGCTACTGGAAGGGCATGCTCGATTCGCCGGAGGCCTTCGCGGAGGCCCTCCGCGCGCAGTCGAACGCCGTGACGCGCGCCGAACGGGTGAACGGACGCGACTGGCAGCGGGAGGCCCTCGACTTCACGAAGATCTTCGGCGACAAGTTCCCGGAGTGGGTGCAGCGGCAGTGCGAGAAGGACAGGTCGACTTCAAGCAACGAGCCGCCCTACACCGTGCGCGTGGCGCAGGAGATCGCCCAGGCGGCCCAGGAGATCGTGAAGAAGCAGGAGGGCCTGCTGAAGGAACCCAGGGAGGACGACGCAAAGCTCGCGCTCGCCGGCCTCACCCGCATCTGCGACAGGTTCGGAATGGTCGGCGCCTCCCCGCGCCAGCTGGCGGCCGCCGACCTCCTCATGCAGACGAACGCCTACGTCGACTTGCCGCGCACGGACGGCTTCGACTGGCAGAAGGACGCGTACGACCACACGCGCGCCTTCCGCGCGCGATTCCCCGTGTGGGCACAGGAATACGAGCAGAAGGCGCAGGCCGACACGAACATGCCCCCGTTCACGAAGGAACAGCAGGCCGAAGTGGCCGCGCTTGCCGCCGACGTGGAGAAGAAGCAGGCCGGCTGCGTGAAGGAACTCGTCCCGCCCGACCAGCTCGAGGCCATCCGCGAGCTCCAGCGCATCCTCGAGCTCCTCCCTCCCGACCAGAACCAGTCGCAGCAACAGCAAAAGCAGCAACAGCAGCAGAACCAAAATCAAAACAAAGACCAGAACAAGGACAAGAACCAAGACCAGAACCAGGATCAGAAGCAGGACCAAGACCAGAACCAAGACCAGGACCAGAACAAGGACCAGGACCAGCAGAAGGACGAACAGGAACAACAGCAGGAGGAGAAGGAGCAGAAGAAGGCCCAGGCCAAGGAGCTGGAGGACCAGAAGGAGGCCGAGGAGCTCATCCGCAAGGCCCTTGAGCGCAGCGACGAGCACGAGGCCGAGAAGAAGGCCCGCATGCGCAAGATTCCCCTCTCCCCCAACGAGCGCGACTGGTAGATCGGGGTGGCGGGCGTCTCGTCCGCAACTCCTGAAACGTGCGGAGCGCCCGTTTCAAAACAAGGAATGTAACGCGATGAAGATGAACCTCGGAATGGCGCTGGTCTGCAGCGCGACAGCCGTTGCGGCGCAGGCGCGGTTTTTCTCCCACCAGATGCCGGAATCGACCGGCGAGAAGCCCACCAATCCCTCCCGCGAGGAGTTGGTGCGCGGCTTCACGAATCCGTTTGGCAAGGTGCAGACCGGCGTGTACTGGTACTGGATGGCCGGCAACGTCTCCTGCGACGGCGTGCGGAAAGACCTCGAGGCGATGAAGCGCGCGGGAATCGACCGCGCCTACATCGGCGACATCGGCGGCGGCGGCAACAAGCCCGGTCCCGTGAAGACCTTCTCCTCCGAATGGGAGAGGGCGCTCGACACGGCGTTCGAGACGGCAAGCCGGCTCGGCATCGAGATCGGCATCTTCAACTCGCCCGGCTGGAGCCAGTCCGGCGGTCCGTGGGTGACGCCGGAATCGGCCATGCGCCGGTTCGTGTCCAGTTCCGCCGTGGTCGAAGGGCCGGCCGACTCCGTCGTTCTGCCCGAACTCAAATTCAGCAATGCGCCGGCGCAGGACGCCCGCGACGTGTTCGTCGTCGCCTATCCCGTGCCGAAGGGATTTGCCGACAGGCTGGAGGTCCGGGACAAGAACGATTCTCTGCTCGTACGCGACGGGAAGGAGCTTGTCGTCGAGCTGGCGTCGAAGTCGCCGTTCACCGCGCAGGGCGCGAAGCTCGCGTTTGCGCACGGCAAGATCGCGGGCACGGTGCGCGTCGAGGCAGAGCGGGACGGCGCATGGGGGCAGGTGTGCGAAATGCCGTTCAGCCGCGTGAACCACGCCGCCGGCGTCACGTTCGATCCGCGCGCGCCGATCCTCGCGGCCTTCGCGCCCGTGACGGCCGAGAGGTTCCGCGTGAGGATTCGCCCGAGCGGGCGCGACGCCGCGCGGTTCGCGTCCGTTGCCGTGTGCGGCGCCCCGCTCGTGGCGCGCGCCTACGAGAAGTCGCTTGCGAAGATGTTCGAGACGCCGCTCCCGATGTGGAAGGAGTACCAGTGGCCGGACGATCCCGCGAACGCGTCCGGCACGGCGCTCGACCCCGCGAAGGCCGTGGTGCTAACCGGCAAGCTGGACAAGGCCGGGCGCCTCGACTGGAAAATCCCCGCCGGGCGCTGGGCCGTCTACCGATTCGCGGCCGCGCCGACCGGCACGGAGAACGGCCCCGCGAATCCCGAGGCGACCGGCTACGAGATCGACAAGATGAGCCGCGCGCACGTTGCCATGCACTTCGACGCCTACCTTGGGAAAATCCTCGCCCGCACGCCGTCCGCGCACCGCACGGCGATCCGCCACGCGGTCCTCGACAGCTACGAGCAGGGCGGACAGAACTACACCGACGACTTCGCCGCCAAGTTCAAGGCGTCCTTCGGCTACGACCCAACACCGTATCTCCCCGCCTTGTTCGGGATGAGCGCCGGCAGCCGTGACGACTCCAACCGCTTCCTCTGGGACCTCCGCCGCTTCATCGCGGACGAAGTCGCCTACTCATACGTCGGCGGGCTCCGTGAAGCGAGCAACGCGCACGGCATGAAGACGTGGCTCGAGTGTTACGGACACTGGGGCTTCCCCGGCGAGTTCCTGCAGTACGGCGGGCAGTCCGACGGCATCGCCGGCGAATACTGGAGCTTCGGCAGTCTGGGCGACATCGAGAACCGCGCCGCCTCCAGCTGCGGACACATCTACGGCAAGCGCCTCATCTGGGCGGAGTCCAACACCTGCGGCGGCGCGCCGTTCGCGCGCGCGCCCGCCGACATGAAGGGCCGCACCGACCGCTTCTTCGCCGAGGGCGTCAACGCCACGCTCCTCCATCTCTACATCCACCAGGCATACGAGCGCCAGCCCGGCATCAACGCCTGGTTCGGCAACGAGTTCAACCGCCACAACACCTGGTTCAAGGAGATGGACGTGTTCACGGCGTATCTCAAGCGCTGCAACTACCTGCTCCAGCAGGGACTGAACGTCGCCGACATCGCGTACTTCATCGGCGAGGACGCGCCGAAGATGACGGGCGTCGCCGATCCCGCCCCGCCTGGCGGACGCCAGTTCGACTACATCAACGGCGAAGTGCTGCGCGAGACCGCGTTCGTCGACGCGGCCGGACGTCTCTCGCTCCCGCACGGCACGACGTACGAGATCCTCGTGCTGCCGAAGCTCGAGACGATGCGCCCCGAACTCCTGCTCCGCCTCGAACAGCTCGTCAGGGACGGCGCGTTCGTGATCGGCCCGAAGCCGCGCCGCTCGCCGTCCCTCGCCGGCCAGCCGCAGGCCGACGCCACCGTCAAGGCCGTCGCCGACAGGCTATGGGGCGACGTGGACGGCTCGCGCGTTCTCCGCCGCCAGGTCGGGAAGGGCGTAATCGCGTGGAACTTGCCGCTCGGCCAGGCGCTCGCCCTGCGCGGCTCCGCGACGGACTGCGCGTTCGCTGACGGCACGCCGATCGTCTACAGCCACCGCACGTCGGAGAACGCGGACGTGTATTTCGTCTCCAACCAGTCCGACCGCCGCATCGAAGTCCCCGTCACGTTCCGCGTGTCGGGGCGCATCCCCGAACTCTGGCAGGCTGTCACGGGCGAGATGCGCGAAGCGCCGGCGTGGCGCGCCGGGGATGCCACAACCGAAGTCACGATGGCGCTGGAGCCATGGGAAAGCACGTTCGTCGTGTTCGCCGCCCCGGGAGGGCGCGCGTCCTCGCGAGCCGCCACCACGGCGACCGAGCGCGAGCTGAAATGCGACTGGACGCTCTCTTTCGAGTCCGATTCGCTCCACCGCGGCCCGGAGAAGCCGCTGGCGATGTCGGAACTGTCCGACCTCTCCAAAAGCGCCGACCCCGCAGTCAAGTATTATTCTGGCACGGTCGTGTACAAGACGAAGTTCGCCGCCGCGAAGCCGGCGCCTGGCGAGCGCGTGGCGCTGTCGTTCGGCAGCGTCCGAGAAATCGCGCGGGTGAAGGTGAACGGACGCGACGTGGGCGGGATGTGGACCGCGCCGTACGAAGTGCCGGTGACGGACGCGCTGAAGAACGGTGAGAACGAGCTGGAGGTCGAGGTCTGCACGAGCTGGGCGAACCGGTTGATTGGCGACGCGCCGCTTCCGGCGGAGAAACGGCCGACGTGGCTCTCCGCCGGCGGCTACAAGCCCGGCAGCCCGCTGCGCCCCGCAGGCCTCGTCGGCCCGATGAAGCTCAAGTCCTTCCGGTGAGATTAGGGTTGCCAAATAGCCCGTGATTATGGGATAATGTGTCCCGACCCCGAAAGGAAAGGAACCCGAAGATGACGATAGCCGACGTGGTGAAGATTCTCGACGGCAAGCTGATGGCCGGCGACGGCACGAGCCCGCGCGCCGTGGGCGCCGTGGTGGCGAACGACCTCATGAGCGACGTGCTGCTGAACGACGCGGACGACATCCTGCTGCTCACCTCCCTTGCGAGCGACCAGGCCATCCGCACGGCCCACATCGTGGGCGCGATGGGCGTGGTGGTGCACAACGCGAAGCCGCTCTCCGAGACGATGCTCAAGGTGGCCGCCGACCTCGGCGTGCCGCTCGTCTCGAGCCCCCTCTCGAAGTACGACGCCTGCGTGCGCCTGCACGACGCGTTCCTCGCCGAGGAACGCGGCTGAACAACGCGCCGGAGGGCACGGACATGGACAACGGCTATTCCCCCACCATCCTGCAGGGGCAGCACACGAACGACGACGAGATCCTCGCCAAGACGCCGCTCGACCCGAAGGCGCTCGGCGGCGACTCGAGCGTGATCATCATGGAGCTCCTGCAGCGCTTCAAGGTGCGCGACGTGATGAAGCGCCAGATCATCTCCGTGGCGCGCACCGCCTCCCTGCGCGAGGCGCAGCGACTCATGCGCGAGAACCGCATCTCGGGCCTGCCCGTGTGCGAGGAGGGGCGCCTCTACGGCATCGTGTCCGTGAACGACATCATCACCGCGCTCGACAACGGGTGGATCGAGGACACGTGTGAGAAGCACATGGCCTGCAACCTCGTGGTGCTCGAGGCGGGCATGCCCATCTCCTTCGCGCTCCGCTACTTCAACAACTATACCTACGGGCGGTTCCCGGTGCTCGACTCCGACCGCAAGCTCGTGGGCATCCTCTCGCAGCGCGACGTGATGCGCGCGCTCCTCTACGAGCTCTCGGTGGAGATCCGCAAGCTCGAGCGCAAGACCTCGAACAACGTCCCCGTGCACGTCACGGGCGAGCACTACTTCCGCCGCGAGTGGGCCGTGGTGCGCAACGACCTCTCCCGCGCGGGGCACGCCGCGAACGACATCAAGGGCATCCTGCGCGAACGCAAGGTCGCGCGTTCAATCGCCCGCCGCGTGGCCGTGGCCGCCTATGAGCTGGAGATCAACATCTGCATCCACTCCCACGGCGGCGTGCTCGTGCTGCTCATCTCGGACGAGACGATCACGATCACCGCGAAGGACCGCGGCCCCGGCATCCCCGACATCGAGTGGGCCTGCCGCGACGGCACGTCCACCGCGAACGACTGGATCCGCTCGCTCGGCTTCGGCGCGGGCATGGGCCTCTCCAACTCCAAGCGCGTGGCCGACTCCTTCGACATCCAGAGCGAGGTCGGCAAGTTCACGAAGGTGACATGCACGTTCAATCTCAATCCGCCGGATCCGGCCGACGGTAGGGCGGTCGCCCCGCGACCGCCGTCTCAGGAAGGCGGTGCATCATGACTGTAGCCGAAGTGTGCGCGGCGGTGAACGGCACCGTCGCCGTGGACGTGGCGGACGCCGCCGCGACGGGCGTGTACGTGGGCGACCTCCTCTCCGACATCATGGGCCACGCGGGCGAGGACTGCGCGCTCGTGACGATCCAGAACCACCTCAACACGATCGCGGTCTGCACGCTCGTGGGGTGCGCGGTGATCGTGCTGTGCCACAACCGCCCCGTGCCGCCGGACATGGCGGAGGCCGCCGCGCGCGAGGGCGTGGCGATCGTCGTCACGCCGCTCTCGCAGTACGCCGCGGCGCGCGCCCTGTCCGCGCTGCCGCCCGCCGAACACTGACCGTGAAGTTCGACCTCCATATCCACAGCTGCCTGTCGCCGTGCGCGAACCTGGAGATGTCGCCCTCCGAAATCGTGCAGCGCGCCGTGGCGGCGGGCATGGACGGCATCGCGCTCACGGACCACCAGAGCGCGCGCAACACGCCCGCGATCGCCGAGTGCGCGCGCCGCGCCGGACTTGTCTGCCTGTACGGGCTTGAGGTCTGCACCGCCGAGGAAGTCCACACGCTCGCCCTCTTCGACACCACGGAGCAGGCCCTCGCGATGACCGACTGGGTGTACGCCGCCATGCCCAAACGCGTGAACGACCCCGAGACGTTCGGCGACCAGCCCGTCGTCACCTGGGACGACGACATCGTCGAGATGGAGTGGCGCATCCTCGCGATGGGCTGCCGCAAGATGATACCCGAAGTATCCGCGAAATGCCACGAACTCGGCGGCATCTACCTCGCCGCGCACATCGACCGCAGCGCGTTCTCCGTCTACTCCCAGCTCGGCAACATTCCCTCCGACGGCGCCTTCGACGCCGTGGAGATCTCGCGCACGGCGGATGAAACGATCTGGCTGCCGAAGGCGGAGGGCTACGCCGTGACGCGCAGCTCCGACGCCCACAACCTCGACGACGTCGCGCGCGTCTGGACCGAGGCCGACCTCCCCGCGTTCACCGTCGCCGCCCTCAAGTCGGCCTTCGCCGCGCGCGCCACGCACCCGTCCCCGCGTCTGACGACGTTCTGAAGATAGGAAGGAACACGAGACATGAATATTGGAAAACTGGCAAGATACTCTATCGCGGCAGCTTTGCTGCTGGCGGTCGCCGGATGCGCGACGGCGCCGAAGCTGTCGCTCTGGCGTGACGAGGCGCCGGCGAAGAAGGCGTTGCTGGAGTACGTGGAGGCCGTGACGGACAAGGGGTCGCCCGACTACATCCCGCCGTCGGCGCGCGTGGCCGTGTTCGATTTCGACGGCACGCTCTTCTGCGAGACGGACCCCACCTACTTCGACTGGCTGCTGTACGAGCACCGCGTGCTGGACGATCCGTCCTACAAGCCCACGGACGAGCAGCGCAAGGCCGCCATCGCCTCGCGCACGCGCACGTCCATCCCGGGCCTCACGCCCGACCGCGAACGGCTGATCGTGGAGGTCTACAGGGGAATGACGCTCGAGGAGTTCGCCGCCTACGTGCGCGCGTTCATGGAGGAGCCGCAGCCCGGCTTCACGGGACTGAAGCGCGGCGCGGCGTACTACTTGCCGATGCTGGAGGTCGTGAAGCTGCTGATGGCGAAGGATTTCCGCGTGTACGTGTGCAGCGGGTCGGACCGCTTGCTCCTGCGCGAGGTTGTGCCGCCCGTGATCGACCTGCCGCCGGACCGGCTCATCGGGTCCGACAGCGCGATCGTCGCGCGCGGGCAGAACGGACGCGACGGCCTCGCCTACACCTACCAACAGGACGACGTGCTCGTGATGGGCGGAAAGTGCATCGTCAAGAACCTGCAGATGAACAAGGTGCCCGCGATCGTGCGCGAGATCGGCGTGCAGCCCGTGCTCGCCTTCGGCAACAGCTTCTCCGACGCGAGCATGCTCAACTACACGCTCTCGCGCAACCCGCACAAGGCGCTCGGGTTCATGCTCCTCTGCGACGACACCGAACGCGAGTACGGCAACCTCGCGAAGGCGCGGAAGGTGCGCGAGGCCTGCGGACCGAACGGCTGGATCCCGGTTTCCATGAAGGACGACTGGACGACGATCTACGGCGATGGCGTGAAGCGGAAGTAGAGGGACGGCACCATGCACGCAACATTGGCGGATGTCATCGCCGACACGGCGCAGAACTCCATCGAGGCGGGGGCGAAGCACGTCGCGCTCACGCTCGTCGAGGACGGCGCGACCATCGCCGTCACGATCACGGACGACGGGAAGGGCATGGACGAGGAGACGCAGGCGCGCGCGTTCAACCCGTTCTACACCGAGGCGGGCAAGCACGACAAGCGCAAGGTCGGTCTCGGGCTCCCCATCCTCAAGCAGCTGTGCGAGGCGACGGACGGCGCGGTGAGCCTCACGTCGCAGAAGGGCGTGGGCACGGAGCTCCGCTATTCCTTCTCCGCCACGCACATCGACCTGCCGCCGATGGGCGACCTCGCCGAGACGGTGCTGATGCTCTTCAACTACCCCGGCGATTTCGACCTCACCTTCACCCACCGGAAAGGCGCGGAGGAATATACGATCTCGCGTCTCGAACTTGCCGATGCCGTGGGCGGTCTCGAATCCATTGAAGGAATCTCCCTCGCCCGCGAGTTCCTCCAGTCGCAGGAGGAGGCGATTGTTCAGCGCTAGGCGCAAAATATGGTATACTACATGGCGCAATCGACAAGGTGCAGACAATCATGAAACTGGCGCGGATTACAAAGTGGATCGACAAGGTCCTGGACGTGAAGGCGTTTTCGGACGTCTCGAACAACGGCGTGCAGATCGCGCGCGCGGGGGACGACGTGAAGAAGGTCGCCTTCGGCGTCGACGCGTCCGTCGCCTTCATCGAGGCGGCGGCGGAGGCGGGCGCGCAGCTCGCCGTCGTGCACCACGGCATCTCGTGGGGCGGCGGCATCGCGCGGATCGTGGACGGCGTATACAACGTGGTGGCGGCGGCCGTGCGGCGCAACGTGGCGCTCTACGGCGTGCACCTGCCGCTCGACGCGAACCGCGCCTACGGCAACAACTATGAGCTTGCGCGCTACCTCGGATTGAAGAACCTCGCCCCTGCGTTCGTCTACCACGGCGAGACGATCGGCTGCACGGGCACGCTGCCGAACGGGAAGAAGGTGGGCGTCTGCTCCGGCGGCGCGGGCGAATTCGCGGTTGAGGCGAGAAACCTCGGCTGCGACCTCTACATCACGGGCGAGGCGTCGTGGGGCGAGGTGATCGCGGCGGAGAACGTGGGCATGCAGATGGTCTGCGCCGGCCACTACGCCACGGAGACCTTCGGCGTCCGGGCGCTCGCGAAGGCGATGAAGAAGGCCCTCCGCGTCGACACCGTCTTCATCCCCCGTCCTGACATCCCCAACCTCCAACCCCCGAGGCTCCCATGAAAATCTCGATCAACAAGGAATACGCCATGCGGCACCTCGGCGTGGCCGCGCTCTTCACGGGGCTGTCGCTCTGGTTCCTGTACGACGCGATCTTCGTTTATCCGAACCAGGTGGCCGACGGCACCCACCACACCACGGTGGAGTTCCAGTATTCGGCGGCGGCGGCGCTGGCGATCTTCGCGTTCGTGGTCGCGTTTCGCGTGTTCCTCAACTGGCGCGCCACGCTCGCGTGGGACGACGAGCAGATGACGGGCACGCTCACGTGCAACGCGCCGCTCCGGTTCGACGACATCGACCACCTCGACTCGGCGAAGTGGGAGCCGAAGCAGATACTCGTCGTCCACGCCAAGGACGGCCGCCGCGTGACGCTGGACGCCTGGCACCACGTCGGTGCGCGCGAACTGGCGGAGAAGCTCCTTACGCGCTGACGTTTGACCGACGCGCGCGGGTTTGGTAAACTATCACAAATGCCCTCCGAAAAGAAAGCCTTCGATTTCTGGTACGCCGTGCACAACACGCAGATTGTGCATGCGCCGTCGCGTGCCCTCGAGACGTTCGGGGAGACGCGTATCCACTACTACCATCTCGCGGAACTTCCCGACGTGCCCGGCAAGGTGCGCGTGCGGGAGGGGCGCCTGGAGGCGCACAAGCCGCTGCTCATCACGCCCGAGGCGTACATGCAGGAGGAGCTGGCCGGCTTCGGCGAGCAGGCGCGCCAGTACCTCGACTTCCTCAAGCAGCACCAGGACTCGATCCGCATCCTCCAGTACGGCTACCGCCTCTCGCAGGAGGCGTTCAGCGAGCAGATCGTCACCGACTCGCTCGCCGCCGTGGGCGAGCGGGTGGAGGAGGAGGTCAAGCGCGCGGAGGACCCGTTCGCCGCCGTGATCGCGGGCGTGGACGACCCGTGGGACGTGTCTCTCATCCACTTCTTCTGGCTGCATGTCAACGCCTCCGCCCCCGTCAACGTGCGCGAGTTCGAGCGCGCCCGCCGCGAGGAGATGGAGGATGCCACGCCGCGGGCGGTGCGCGAGGAGGTGGAGCGGGCGTTCGAGCAGGCGCAGGCGAACCCGGCTCTCGTGAAGGACCTCGGCGCGCTTCTCCAGAGGCACGGCGTGTTCGACCGCTACCAGGACCGTTTCTTCAAACTCGTCAGGCGAGGCTAGACTCTATGCAAATCAACACGCGCGTGATCGCGATCGCGAACCAGAAGGGCGGCGTCGGCAAGACGACGACCGTCGTGAACCTCGCCGCCGCGCTGTCGCGGATGCACCGCACGGTGCTCGTGATCGACCTGGACCCGCAGGCGAACGCCACCACCGGCCTCGGGCTCCAGCCGCAGGAGGGCGTGTCGCTCTACCCGTGCCTCCTCGGCACGCAGCAGATCGCGGACATGATCCAGCCCACGCCGTACGAGAACCTCAACGTGATTCCCTCGGAGGTGAACCTCTCCGGTTCCGAGATCGACCTCGCGCAGCGTCCCGACCGTCTCCAGGTCGTGCGCAACGTCCTGCAGGCGATCCGCGACGCGAACGTGTTCGACTACATCCTCTTGGACTGTCCGCCGTCCCTCGGCATCCTCATGACCTCCACGCTCGCGGCGGCGGACGGCATCCTCGTGCCGATGCAGGCCGAGTACTACGCCCTCGAGGGCCTCGGCGTGATGCAGAACCTCATCGAGCGCCTGAAGGCGAACGGCGCGAACCCCGCGCTTGAGCTCAACGGCATCCTCATGACGATGTTCGACGCGCGCACGCGTCTCTCCGCCGACGTGGTGGAGGAGGTGCGCGGGCATTTCGGCGACAAGGTGTTCGAGACGATGATCCCGCGCAACGTGCGCACGAGCGAGGCACCGAGCTTCGGCCAGCCGGTCGTGTTCTACGATCCGTCCTGCCGCGGCGCGGAGGCGTACCGCGCGTTCGCGAAGGAGTTCGCGCGCCGCAATCCCACGCGCGTGGCGGCACCGGCGGCGGAAACGGCGCCGGCGCCCGAAGCGGAGGCTGTCCAGGAGGTTGCAAATGACCAAATCGCTTGAAGACTACCTTGAGGAAATCCACGTCCTCATCCTCCAGAAAGGCCGCGCGCGCGTCCGCGACGTGGCGCTGGACCTCCATGTGAAGATGCCTTCCGTGGTGAAGGCGATCACGGAGCTGAAGAAGCTCGAGCTCGTGAACCAGGAGCCGTACGGCGACATCGAGCTCACCGTGAAGGGGCGTAAGCTCGCGGCGAACGTCCTCGGCCGCCACAACCTGCTCAAGGCCTTTCTCGTGAAGCTGAACGTGCCGGCGGAGACGGCCGACAAGGACGCCTGCCTCATGGAGCACATCCTCAGCGCGACGACGCTCGACCGCATCCGCGAGTTCGTGGAGGCGGCGGAAAAAGCACCTTCTAAGAAAAAGGAGACGAAATGAACGAAAAGATGACGAAATTCCGGTGGACCATCTGCGTGATGCTGTTCGTGGCGACCACCGTCAACTACCTCGACCGGCAGGTGCTCTCGCTCACCTTCCCCGACTTCATCAAGCCGGAGTTCCACTGGTCGGATGCCGACTACGGCACGATCACCGCCTCCTTCTCGCTCATCTACGCGGTCGCGTGCCTCTTCGCCGGCAAGTTCATCGACTGGATGGGCACGAAGAAGGGCTATTTGTGGTCCATTTTCGTGTGGTCGCTCGGCGCGTGTCTTCACGCCGCGTGCGGCATCGCCACGTGCTGGTTCGTGAAGGACGTCAGTTCCGTTGAAGCGCTCCGCGCCGTCCAGGCCGGCAGCGCCACGGCGGCCGCGATCGCGGGCGTCTCCGTGTGGCTCTTCCTGGGATGCCGCGCCGTGCTCGCGCTCGGCGAGGCGGGCAACTTCCCGGCCGCCATCAAGGTTACGGCCGAGTACTTCCCGAAGAAGGACCGCGCGTTCGCGACTTCGATCTTCAATTCGGGCGCGTCCGTGGGCGCGCTCGCCGCCCCGCTCACCATCCCGCCGCTCGCGAAGCTCTGCGGCTGGGAGATGGCGTTCATCATCATCGGCGGCGCCGG
>JAFRNO010000360.1 GCA_017430155.1 Kiritimatiellia bacterium
CGGGCTTCATCACGAACGTCTTGTCGAGGAACGTCCTCCCGTTCGCCACGCCGATGACGGCCCCTTCCTCTGCCGTGACGGGCCCCGTGAACGTGCTGCCGTACATCTGGTCGCGGAGGATGGTCGTGCGCGCGCCGCGGAACGTGATGCCGCCGTCGTCGCCCGCGCAGTAGGGGTCGTGCAGGAACGGCTGGCGTATCTCGAACGCGGCGCCGTCCTCGCCGGACTCGACCCAGTACGCGCCGAGGTCGACCGTGAGGCCGCCCGCGCCGAGGTAGACGCCCGTGTGCTGGTTCGCCGCCGTGGAGCTGCCGAACGTGTAGCCCCCGCCGCGCTTGCGGCCGAGGCCGGGCTGCCAGACGCCGCCCCGGAAGTAGATGTACGACTCGCCCGTCGTGTGCGCGATCTCGCGGAGCGTCTTCAGCGTGCCGCCCGCGTTGAGGTAGAACTTCTGCGGGTGCGCCGTCGACGCCTTGCCGAGGGTGAACGTGTTGGAGACGACGAGCGTGCCGCCGTTGTTGACGTGGATCTCGCCGGGCGCGGAACCCGCCTGGTTGCCCAGGACGATGTCCTTCGCCGTGAACGTGCCGCCGTTGATAACGATGCTGTAGGCGACGTCAACTTCCGACGTCACCGCCTGGTAGCCCATGTAGTAGGCGCCCCGGCAGTTGAACGCGCCGCCGTTCAGCGTCAGCGAGGCCGACGTCGTATGGACGAACGTTCCGTCGTGGCCCATGTTGACCTGCGACACGCTGAAGGTTCCGCCGTTGATCGTCAGCTTCGCCTCAAGTCCCTCTGGCGGCGTGGTCGCGGGCATGCCGCAGTAGAACGGGAAGTAGAGGGCCGATCCGCTGTAGAACGAGCCGTTGTTCATCACGATCTCGCCCGCGGTCTCCATCGAGCCTTCCGTCACGGCCGAACGCTGACCGATCGCGAATCCATTGGGGAGCGTCACCATCGGCGCGTCATCGTCGTCCCCGACCGTGCCGATCACCACGCGACCCTCGCTCACCATCAGGTTCTTGAGCGCCGTCGTTGGCCCGTCGCCGTTCGCCTGGATGCCGTTCGACAGCGCGGCGACGCCAAACGCGTCCTTGGGGTTGGATCCCGAATGGGCGTTGTCCACGTTGCCGAGCTGGAACGTGCCGTTGCCCTTCAGGATCAGGTCGCCCGCGCCCTTCTTCATGATCGCGCCCGCGCCCGTCACGGCGCCGAGCAACGTGATGTCGTTGTCCGTGCGCAGCACGCCGCCGTGCCCTGCCCCCGCGTTGATGTAGAGTCCGGCGAGCGTCGCGTCGGGTCCCGTGTAGTGGAGCGTGCCGGGGCCGAGCGTGAGCCATGTCGGGTTCGCCGCCGCGAAGGAGATGTCGGAGATCGTCGTGAGGCCGCTGCCTGCGGTGAGCGGGCCGGTGAAGCCCGCGAGCGAGTCGCCGAGCACCACCGTGCCGCCGCCGGCGTCGGTGGGGTTCGTGGTGACGGACCGCTTGCCGGCCGTGTCCTCAGCCCCCACGATCGCCGTCGTGCCGGCGTCCGTGGGCACCACGAGGTCGAGCGGCGAGACCAGTTCGCTCGGCTCCTCCTCGTCGCCGTCGTTGACGTTCAGCACAAGCGCCGCCGTGTCCCCTTCCGTCCTCACGTCGAACGAATAGATGAAGCCCTTCGCCGGCGCGTTCGCCCACGTCGCGCGCGAGGCGATGGTGGCGAGGTCCGCGGCCGTGGAGGCGGGTCCGATGAGAATCGGATACGTGCCGGCGGCCGCGAGGTCCGTGCCGGTCGCAAGCCCCGTCCCCGTGGCAGTCATCGACGAGAAGAGTTTGAACGCGACGGCCGTGCCGGCGCCGAGGGTGAATTCGTCCGCCGTGATCGTCCTGTCCGCGAGGACGTCCAGCGTCGCCGTGCCGGCCGTGCCGCCCACGCCGAACGTGAGCGAACCGACCGACTGGCTCGCGCTGGCCAGCACGAGGCGTCCGCCGGCCGCGATCATGAGGTCGGTGCTCATCGGCAACATGCCCCCGACGCCAAGCTCGCACACGCCGCCGTTCTCGATGACCGTCGGGCCGTCCCAGTGTTGCGACGCGAGGAACCGGAAGCCGGAGTTCTTCGTGGCGTTCATCGTGCGGATCGTCATGCCCTGCGCCACCTCGCCCGGATGGCTGTTCGTGGCCGTGAACGAGCAGCTGACCGTCAGCATCCTGTTGGCCGTCGCGCCGCTGCCGGTGCGGAAGACAGCCCCGCGCGTGCCGATGCACGCCGTGGTGAGGTCGGACTTGATCCAGTTCACGTTTCCGTCCGCGCGCTGCTCGGCGATGCCGCCGTCGAAAAGGACGTGCATCTCGCATCCCGCGCCCGTGCCGTACTTTTGCAACGTGTTGTTGCGGTAGATGCCGCCGTCGAGCACGTTGAGGTTCACGGTTACGTTCGTACGGTTCTTTTCGATGTAGAAATTCGTCACGTCGAACGTGCCGTTCGAGCAGACCGTCACCTCGGCATGGCGCGGATCGGACAGATCGCCGTGCGACTGGCTGCCGAATATCATGCTGGAGCCGGACGTGTTGCAGACGCTCTTGACGACGAGCAAGCCGCCGTCCACGAAGATGCGCGCGTCCGCGCCGGGATCGTCGCAGAAGCCGATGCGGCTATGGTTGTACATCCGCAGCTCGCCGCCGTGGACCTCCACGAACGGACACGTGCGCATCCGGATGGGATTGCCGCCGGAATCCTTCGGAAGGAGGGTATTGCGCCCCGCGTAGACGCTCTTGTGCAGGTGCAGGATGCCGCCGTTCACGATGATGCCCGAGGACGGCACCTCGTTCGGCGTCGTCGTCTCGAAGCCGTTGCAGTTGCCGATCGCCGTCCAGTTGTGGAAATGCACCGAACCGCCGTCCACCTGGAAGACGGCGCTCTTCTCCTGTCCGCCGTTCGGGTTCGCGGGATCGACCGTCGTGCCGCCGATCCGCATGGCGATGGGGAGGCCGTCGTTGAAGTGCCAGGTGCCGGACTTCACCACCATCTTGCCTTCGAGGAGCGTGAAGCCCGTCACGCCCTTCGTCGGGCCGTCGCCGTTCGCGTTCGGCACGTAGACGCCGCGTCCGTCCGCCTGCGAGAAGCCCGAGCCGTAGCGCGAGACCCAGTGCGTGCCCGCGCGGTCGAGCGTGAGCGTGCCGGGGCCCGTCTTCACGAAGCCGCCCTGCTCCCAGAAGAACTCGCCGGTGAGCTTGAGGTCGTTCTGGATGTCGAACGTGGTCGCCTCCTTCCAGCCGTCGAAGCACGCGATGTCGCGGCTGAACACGCCGCCGTCCGGTCCCGTGTAGCGGAACGTGCCGGGGCCGATGAGGAACGTGCCGGCGCCGCCGAGCGAGCCGAACGCGCCGTCCGAAACGAAGCGCGATCCTTCGAGCGTGCCGCGCATGAGGTAGGTGTCGCCCAGGTACGAGTTGGCGGGCGAGAACGTGACGATGCCGCCGGAGCCGTCGTTCACGAACACGTCGCCCGCGCCGCCGAACGCGGGGACGGAGAGCGCCACGCCGTCGCCCGGCGTGAACGATCGTGCCCCTTCGCGGAGCGAGGCGTCGGCCGCCTGCCCGATGACCTTGTCCTCGCCGAGGACGAACGGGTCGCCCTGCGGGTCGTCCGTGATGTCGCCGCCGCACGTGAACGGCGTCGCGGTGGCGGAGGTGAACGTCTCGCCCGTCATCACGTCCTTGAGGCCGATGTCGTCGCCGCTCTTCCACGGGAGAAAGTAGTGGATCAGCCGCCCCGACTCCCAGATCTTGAGCGAATAGAGACGCATGTGGGCATAGAACGAGCTGACAAATCCCGATGCGCTGTTCTTGCCGGCGAACAGAACGAGGGAGAACCTGGCCGTCTTGGTGCGGGTCTGGTTGATGCTCGCGAAGTCGCGGGTCCAGAACTTCTCGCCGGTCCAGTTGTTCGTCACCACGGCATAGTAGTTGTTGGGGCTGTCGATCACGAACAGCGTGCGCGTCTTCTGGGCGAAAGAGCCCGACCCGGTCCAGTTGCCCGTGCCGTCCTTGAACGCCCACGAAAGGTTGCCGGCGTCGTCCACCTGCCCCGAGTTGTACAGGGAGACCGTCAGGTAGTTGGCGTCGGTGGTTTCCGTACTGATCACGCGCGACTGGTGAACGAGCTTCGTGTACTGGAAGTCCACCTCGATCTTCGTGTTGGGGTTCGGGTAGTAGCCGGTGTCGATGGCCTGCGCCCCCGACGACTCGATGTAGGCGTCGGCGCCAGCCGCCGACAAGGCCATCATACCGGCGATTGCCATCGCCGCAACGCGCATCATCTGCTTGTAGAGTAGAGACCCACGCCTCGGCGTTGCCGCCGGTGCGACTTCCCCCTCGTCAAACCGTACGTGCGGATTTCCCGCATACGGCTTTCCATTGAGTGCTTTTCCTGTTGCCATGGATTTCTACCTTTCTTGGGTTGTTATGCGTATATTATACGATTTTTTTTCCTGTCAATTCCGGATTCTCCTCACGTCCGCCCACGCGAGGCGGTAGAGGCCGTAGTGCGTCATTTCGCCGTAGTAGGTGTCTGCGAATTTCAGCCGGTAGCACCGCTGGCTCTTCCTGTTGAGAAAACGCGCCATGCGCTTCAGCGCATAGTGGTTCACCTTTCGGAACGCCCTCGACGGATAGCCGACCGAGTAGAATCCGCCCCACCCCTTCAGCAGTTTGTTCACCCGTTCAACCACGACATCGACAGACAACAACACATTGCGCGAATGGGTGTGTTCGTGGACTTCATGGCAGACGCGCTTGACGGACTTCGCAGAAGGGCCGAAGTGCAGATACCTCTTGCCCGTCCCGAAAAGCCTGTCGCGCACCTTCCTGAACTCATAGCCGATGAAGTTGAGCACGGTATGCTCCGCGTCAAGGTCAAGGACTTTCGTCTTTTCCCTGTTCACGGTCAGTCCCATGCGCCCTTCAAGTATGCCTTCCACCTTTCCGAGGAATCCCGCCGTCCACTTCTTCGCGAGGATGACGAAGTCGTCCGCGTATCGGACTATCGACATGGCCTGCCCTGCGGCCTTGGCCGCAATCGAGGCAATCGTCTCGAACCAGTGGAGGTAGATGTTCGACAGAAGCGGGGATATGACGCCGCCCTGCGGCGTCCCCCTCCCCTTGGGCCTCACCATCACGCCGTTGGGTTCCCGCGCACACGCTTTCAGCCATTGCCGAATGAGTCTCAGC
>JAFRNO010000361.1 GCA_017430155.1 Kiritimatiellia bacterium
CCCGCAAGCACGAACCGCGTGTCAGTTAGAATCGGCGATCACGACGAGGATCGAATGCGGCGGGAGCATGGTTGGCAGGGGCACAATCTCGTTCGTACGCGTCTCGTCCGTGATCCGGCACTCACGCACCTTGCATTTAACGTCACAACCACGCGGGGAGGGTCGCGCTCCTGCGCGACCGCTCATGTCCAAAACCAGCGGCACCTCGTCATCCCCCGTGTGGGCGATCACCACGGCGCCGTCCTTCTCCCCGCGCGCAGCAGCGACCCACGTGACCCATCTGTCGCTGGACGACGACTCCACCTCCGTGCCGCGCTTATACAGCTCGTTGAACGCCTTGAACGCGTAGTACGCCTTGTGCGGGTTGTAGTTGTACGGGTTGAAAAGCGGCGAGAAGATGCCGATGTTGCAGCGGGCGTCATAGATCATCGCCGAGTCGAGCGACGTGCCCTGGAGACCGAGCATCTCGGCGCAGACATCCGCCGCCTGCCGGGCCGTGCCGAGGACCTGGCGCGAGGGGACGGGCAGCCACTCGTTGAGCGAGAGCTCCGTGCGCGTGTAGCCGGCGTCGTCCAGCGCCTTGCGGGCGATCGCCACGTGCGAGACGGTGTCGCTCGGCGCGAGGTAGCTGTGGTACGAGAAGAAATCGAGCGGCAACTTCTCCTTCTTCGCGAAGGCGAGGAAGTCGTAGAGGCACTGCACGCGGTGGTACATGTCCTTGTCGCGCTTCTCGGGCGGCGTGGAGAGCAGACGGTAGCCGCAGCTGCCGTAGCCGCCGATCTTCAGGTGCGGGAACTTCGCCTTGAGGTGGCGCGACGCCACGGCGTAGAGATCGCAGAACTGCGGGAACTCGCCACGCCACTGCTGGTTCTCGACGGGATCCTTCCGGTTGTCCGGCTCGTTCCAGATCTCCCAGTAGGTGATCTTCCAACGGTAGCCGTTCGCCCAGCCTTCCGTGTAGTGGCGGATCACGTGCTCGCAGATGCGCGCCCACTTCGCGTAGTCCTTCGGCGGATAGATGTTGTACGCCTTCTCCTTGCAGTAGTTCTCGATCGAGACGCCGAGGCGGAACCACGGCTCCACGTCGTTCGCGACGAGCGCCTCCAGCAGCCGGTCCGTGAAGTAGAAGTCGTAGCTCGCCGGGTCGTTCTCGTCCGCGTCGAAGTTCCGGAAGATGTTCGGGATGTCCACCATGTGCGGACGCGTGATGCCGATGTCGTGCAGACGCGAATACGGCACACCCGCCTCCTTCAAGAGGTGGAAGAGCTGGAAGTCGCGCTGACCCAGGATCGGCGGCTGCCCGACCGCGTGCATCGGCTTGACCGGCCGCACGTCCTTCGCGAAATCGACGTAGATCTCAACTGCAAACAGCTGCGTGACGCACAGCGCCCCCGCCAGAACAAAGTTCACTCTTCCAAATTGTTTCATGGTGCGAATTTTACCAAAATCCCCCGCTCTGGGCAAACGAGCACAAATCGGTACGCATTTTACCCTGTTGCTCTTGGCTCATCCCTGCCAAATTCTGATATAATAACGGCGTCAATAGGAAAGAAATGATGGACTCAAACGATGCCAATAGCGCAATCAGTGTCACTGGACGGATTCGAAAGATGCCGGACGGGGCACTGGTGTTGCCGCCGGGCACGTGCCGCGATGGTGAGCCTGCCGGGAAGTGGCGCGCCTCATGACGCTGGCGGGACGCAGCAACTGGGGGTTCGTGACAACGCACGTCCTCGAGACGGTCGCATTCCTGCGAGGACTGCCGTTCGTCGACGCAAAGCGCGTCGGCGTGGCGGGCATGTCGCTTGGATGCATCCTGGCGCTCTACTCGGCGGTCCTCGACGAGGACATCGCGGCCGTCGTCTACAACGACTTCGCTTCGTCCTGGGCGGCGAACGCGACATCCGTCACGAAACGGCTCCACCCAGATGTGAACCTCCCCTGGCTCGCGGAGGTCTTCTTCGGCAAGGCCGACTTCTCGCCCGCCTTCAGGAAGGAAATCGCCGACTCGGTGTCCGCCAAGCCGGCATGGTAGAAAGGTCAGAACATGAAACGGTTGATCCTGCTCGGCGTGGCGATTGCCACGGGCGTCGCGGCGTGCGCGGCGGATTCGTACGAGGAGATGAAGCGCGCGGCGGTGAACCGCGAACGTCTGGTCATCTGGGACGACGACGGCTGCGACATGACGCACTATCCCTATCAGCGCGCGGACCTCGTGAAGCAGCCCGCGTCGGTGCGGAACTTCGAGCTCGTGTTCCTGGAGGCGACGGAGAACACGAAGGCGGACGTGATCGGCTATTCCGGCACGATGGGCTTCGGCTACTTCACCGCGCTCCGCACCGGCGGATACGTCAACACGAATCTGTTCGAACGTCCCTGGCGCAACGCGGTGAACGAGTTCGCCGCGTTGGGCAAGGACGCGATGGACCTGGCCACAGACTTCGCGCGGCGCAACAAGAAGGAAATCTTCCTCTCCCTCCGCTTCAACGACAACCACGACAACGGCCACCCCGCCATCATGCTCTCACCGTTCAAGATCGACAACCCGGAGGTCATGGTCGGGCATGGGCGTAAGGTCAAGTGCTGCGGACGAAACGCAGCCGACTTCGCGCAGGAGAAAGTACGCGCGTTCGTGAAAAAGTACATGTGCGGCTATATGGAGAACTACGATCTCGACGGCATTGAGTTCGATTTCTTCCGCCATCCCCAGCTCTTCCGTACCGTCGCGCTGGGCGGACACGCCACGGCGGAAGAACTCGCCACGATGACGCAGCTCATGAAGGATTTCCGCGCGATGGCCGAGGAAATCGGACGGAAGCGCGGGCGCCCGTTCGTCCTCTGCGCCCGCGTGCCGGACTCCTTCGACTACTGCCGCGCGATCGGCATCGACCTCGACGCCTGGCTCCGCGCGGGCACGCTCGACTTCCTCGTGGTGGGTGGCTATTTCCAGCTTGAACCGTGGCGGAAGACCGCCGAGAAAGTGCACGGCTACGGCGTGAAGTGCTACGCCTCGCTCGACGAGACGCGCATCCCGCAGATCGTGAAACGGCAAAAAGGGAAGATGCTCCCCGGCCGCAACGACAAATCCTGCTGGATCGCCCGCATCGCCGCCGCAATGGCCTGCGGCATGGACGGCGTGAACCTCTTCAACATCGAATACTTCAAACACGATGACCAGCGGTACATCATGCAGCACGACATCCGCGACCTCGACGGACTCGACAAAATCTACTTCGGCACGTACGTGGGAGGAGGCGGTTATCTGCCGCAGAGCTTCCTCGTCGGCGGCAAAGACTTCTGGAAGACCACGGGCGTCAATCCCGCCTTCCCCGAAAAACTTGCGACCGGCGCGAGCCATTTGTTTGAAATCATTTTCGGAGACGACCTCGCGGCCGCAAAACGCAAAGGCAAAACGGCAAAAGTGGAAGTGCGCGTGCTAACGGACCTGAAAGGCGCGACCCTCCCGACGGTCAAGGTGCGCGGCAAGGCGCTCGCCGACGGCACGCAGAAGGAAGGCCTTGCAACGTTCATCGCCGACGACGCGACCTTCATCAAAGGCGAGAACGCCGTCGAGATCATCGCGCCCGTCGCAATGACGCTCCACGACATCTCTGTGCGCGTCACGTTCCGCTAAAAGCACGTCGGCGGGACGCCCATCACGAATGCGCACTTCGAAGACCGCAGCGGGATCCCGTAGCGTCCGTCCGCGCTCCGCGTGACCTTCACCTCCCCGTCGCGCACGGTCTGCTCAAGGCCGAGGATCCAGATCAAGTCGAACCCACGCAGGGCATCAAGCGACTGCAGCCTGCCGGAACTCGCGCGTCCGCCGCCCATCGTCGGTCTCAGTCCCGATAGGTGCCCGTGTCGTTGAAGTCTTCAAGCCCCATGTCATGCACCACGTCGCGCAGGTTGCGGATCAGATCGAGGTCGTAGTGCCATTTCCAGAGGGGACTTTCCTCATACGGCGATCCCCACGCCGCAGCCGCGCCGCCGGCGAACGTGTCGCCGAACACCTTGCCCTTCTCCTTGCCCTGTCCGTAGCCCCAGGTTGTCACAAGCATCCCCTTGAGGCCGAGCTTGCGGACGGATGCGCCCTGCGCCATCGTGCAATCGATCTTGTGGCACGGACAGGAGACCACTTCGAAACCCTTCTCCTTGAAATACTTGAGTGACGCATAGTTGCTCTCCGGACACTTCAGCTCATAGACCCAGTCGCAGATCACCATGTCGCGCGGCAGCTCGTCCAGGATCGTGATCGACTCGTCCGTGCCGTTCGCGACGGAACCCGGCCACTTCGGATCGCGCTTCTTGACGAAGTAGTCGTGCCAGAGCATCGGCGTCGCACCGCGCGCCTTCAGTCCGTCGCGCAACGCGGTGATGTGCTTGATCGTCAGCGCACGGTAGTCGGCGGCGAGGCAGCGCGGACAGTTCGGCTTGGCCGGCTCGTCGCAGCCGATGTGGAGATAGGGCGGGTTGTCGAAGAGCGCCATCAGCTCGTCGATGATCTCGAACTGCACCATCAGCGTCTCGGGGTTGGAGAGGCACCAGTTCCAGCCGTTCAGCGACTCGAAGAGCGGCGCATATTCGCCATGCGCATCCATGACGGCGTGGCGACCCGGGGACGTGATGCCCATCGAGGCGTGGCCGAAGGCGGGAATCTGCGGAATGAGCGTGATGCCCAGCTCCTTGCCGAGCTTCACAAGTCTCCGCGTGGCGGCGGGCGTCATCGTGCCCTCCTTCCAGCCCCACCACGGATGCCGCTCGGAGCGGAAGGTCCCCCACGGCTCGATGACCGCGTAGTTGTACTTGAGATAGGCCGCGAGACGCAGCCGCTTCTCGATCGACTCGGGCGTGGTGCGGTTGACATACCAGCCGAGATGGATGCCGCGGAACTTCATCGCCGGCGCATCGGCGACCTTCAGCGCCGGCATCGCATACCACTCGATCTTGCGCACGTCGCGCGGCATGGCGAGCATCGTCTGGCGCAGCGTGTAGAGCGCATAGCGCACGCCTTGAAGCGTGTTGGCGCGCACTTTCACGCCCTCGGGCCGCGCCGTGAGCTCATACGCCTCGTCGCCGCCCGCGACCGGCACGCCCGCGAATGCCGCCGCAACGACGCGCGGCGCGTTGACCGAGGGGAAGAGCCAGCCCGTCTTCGTGAGGCGGAACCATTCGGCAAAGCGCGCTTCCGCCCATTCCCTCGCCCGCTCGGAACCCTCCGCGCAGGCAATCGTCACAGTCTGGTCCCTGTCCAGCCGCACTAGCGTGTTGGACTCGACCGACATCGTCACGGGCTTGGGCTCCACGTTTGGCGCGAAAGTGAATTCCGCCGCCGAAACACCCATTGCAAAAGCGCACAGTCCGCCAATTACCATCATCTTCTTCATATCTTTTCTCCTAACGACTAACCACGATTCACGAACCACGAACCACGATTCATCGCTTCAACGGATGCCTGAAGACGCAATGGCGGGTGATGTCCTCGACCTTTCCGTCCTTCAGCTCTGCGAACTGCAGCAGCGCCTGAACGGGCAGACGCGGCTTTATCTTCCTGCCGCCAATCCAGTTGACGGTGGTGCTGTAGATGAAACGCACCGCGCCGTCTTCGCCGCCGGGCACCACGTCCACACCTTGCCGCCAGCCGAAGCAATGGGCCGCCTTTACAGTCTTGAAATCCTTGTCGAACGTGATAAAGCAGGGCGTCTTGGCCGTCTCGTCCAGGCTGTAGAGCGCCACATAGATGTTCGTGCCGTCGGTCGTCATGTTCTGCGGGCCGCAGCTGTGCTCATAGCCGGGATCGACGGCGAAAGGTTGGCACAGCGGAGCGAGCGATTTCGTATCGTATTTGCCGATCCAGAACCCGCGATTCGGGATCGCGGGCTTGGTGAGCGCGCTCATTCCCACGTAGATGACGCCGTCCAGACAGGTGATGCCGTCGCCGCCATGCCCTGTCCATGTCACCTCGCGGAGGAGTGTGAGATTCTCGTCGTACTCCTGGATGGCGCCCGTGATCTTGGGCGTCTCCTTTCTTCGTCCGCCCACGGAGACCACCGTGTAGAGGCGGCCGTTCCACCAGCAGATGTCGCCCGTGTGCCGCTCCGCCTCGACGCGCTTGATGAAACGTCCGTACCAATCCGTCTTGAGAATCTGGTTGTGGAAGGCGAAGTAGAGCGCGTTGGAGGTGGCACACATGCCCTGAACGTGCCCGCACCACGTTTCCCCAATCATGCCCAGAACCGCCCCCGGTTCCGTGAGCCGGGCGTCCCAGCTGGGCACCTGCCAGGCGCAAAGCGAAAGCACGGCACCCGCCGCGCAGACAGCCAATCGTCTCTTCATGTCATTTTCCTTCTTCTTTCGTACAAAGACGGCTTTAGGTGCCACCAGTCAGGACGTCGGCGGGACGCCCATCACGAATGCACACCTCGAGGACCGCAGCGGAATCTCGTAGCGTCCGTCCGCACTCCGCGTGACCTTCACCTCCCCGTCGGGTCCGACCACACGGACCCGATAGGCCGTGCGGAAGCTGACGACCCGATCTGCGGGGTGCTCGTCCCAGGGATCGTCCGCCGCGAACACGAGAATCGCGCGTTCGCGTCCCGTTCCGTTCCGCGGCACGAACTCGCCCACCACGAGCGGCAGACCGTCGGCGCCCCGGATGTCGTCGAAGAACGCCGTGGACACGTGATGCGGCGTATCGAAGTTGACGCGCGGAATGCCCGTCTTCGGATCCGGCTCGATCCATTTCGCGGCCGCGCCCGTGAAGCCGGTGAAATGGGTCTGCACGCGGCGGAAACGCATGTAGTCCCGGTCGAAGCGGTGGATTTCGGCGATCACTTCCTTCAGGCGGTCGTACTGGGCCGTGCGCTTGCCATCCACGTTCAGGACGTTGTTCGTCCACCACCCCGCCGTCCAGCAGGCCCAGGTCAGCGTCTCCGCGCCGAAGGCGAGCGCCGCGTAGGCCTGGTAGCGCATCTTGTTCGCGGTCGTCACGTCGTCCGGACGGAAGGAGTTCGCCTGCGGAATGTACCAGAAGGCGCGACCCGAATCGCGGCAGGCGTCGGCGACGATGCGGGCGTTCTCGTAGAAGCGGGCGAAGCCCCATTCCCGGCGTTCGCGGAACTGGTAGGGATAGATGTCGTAGCTGATGTAGTCCAGGGGGATGTGTTTCACGTACGCGTCCACGTATGCGACGTAGTTGGAGACACCGTAGTAGCGCGCCACGTTCGCGCCCTGGTGGATACAGGGATGGAGATTGAGATACGGCGCCTGACGAAGGCCGCACGCGGCGAGATGCGACATGGCCCGCCCCAGATGGGGGAAGTCCAGCGCCGACAGCTCGTCCCCGAAATTGACCATCCGGTCGACCGGAGACGGATGGTAGGCCTTTCGCGCCGCCTCGTACTTCTCGCGCGGCGCCAGTTCGGCGATGTGGCCGTTGACCGAATCCACGCCACCCCAATAGGTCGGGAATCCGCCCGCGCAGACGCTCACGAGACCGAGCTTGCGCATCGTCTCGATGGACTGCGAATCGCCCCCGAAATTCTCGCACACGAAGTCGATTCCGCACGCCTTCATGTCCTTAAAGGCGGCCTCGGTCCGATAGCGCTTCGCGAGGCAGTAGGTCCCGAAGGTCACGCGCGACCGATCCGGCCACTCGTCCCCACTCCATCCGCACAGGGCCATTCCCAGCACCACGGCGACCGTTCCCATGCGTATCTTCATCGTTTTCATTTCTCATCCCTTCCAAGTTGTTTCACGGCGCGTATTTTACCAAAATCCCCCGCTCCGGGCAAACGAGGACAAACTGGCGCGCATTTTACAGTGTGGTTTGCAAACCACAACATTTCTGCTTTTGTGTGGTTTTCAAACCCTAACGGATGCCAACATCACCTATCTGCCATTCTACATAGCTACTTTTCGTCGGATTGAGCCTTCCCGTCGATGCTCGTCGTGTCTTGCGCGCTGCTCCTCGGTTTCTTGTCCAGGAAGTAACCCATCACGAACAGAGCCACGACAGAACCGATGGATATTCCGACAATTATAAGTACCTTTGTGAGCATTGATTTTTCCTTTCATTGACAGTTCTATTGCTCTTCTTCCTTCTTTTTGCCGGACTTTCCACGATGAAAACATTCTCGGAATATGCTCAGCAGAGCCCAGCCGACAACTTCCTCTTCCTTTGAATCACCTTCTCCCGCAGCAATCACCGTTTGCCTGCCAGTTTGTGCGGTTACGCGTCCTGTCAAACCGATGGCAAACAGGGTGGTAATCACCGTCAGCGCGATGATTGCCGTCAGCTTCAACCGGAACATCCTCCGCGCATGGCGAACAGAGAGGCGCAGTCTGTCGGAAAACCCTTCCGGCAGCGATTTCCCGGCGGCATAATCCCTGGCCCATGCTGCCAATGTAAGATCAACATCTTCTTCTGTCATGTTTTCTCCTTTCCATGCCAATTGCAATGCGGCGGCGTGGGGGCACGCCGCCCTACCATTTGAGGTAACAGATTCGCCAATTCTACGCGGGCATTGTGCAGCCGCGACTTGACGGTTCCAACCGGGATGTCCAACGCGGCGGCAATCTCCTCGACAGTCTTGTCGGCGAAATAGCGCAACACGACCACCTCCCGGAGCTGCGGCGAAAGTGCGCGTATTGCGTTCGCAACTTCATCGTCAGCATCCAGCGTTTCCGCCGTCGGATCGGTAGTTTGCTCCGGCAAGTCCTCCGCCGCTCCCATCGGCACCACCTCAACGCGGCGGCGGCGATAGTTCATGCGGTGGAAGTTCAGCATGATCGCGTACAGCCAGGTGAAGAAGTTCCGGCTCGTGTCGAACTGACGGATTTTCTTCACGGCCTGGTCGAATGTGCGGAAAACCAGTTCCTCGGCATCGTGGTCGTTGGCGCACAGGAGCACGGCGGCCGCGTAAAGACGATTACCGTATTCGGCAACAAGCCTTTCCGCGCCGCGTTCCTTGTCTTTCCTTATCTCTTGCCAGACTTCCATCACTGTTTTGGTATTCGCGTTCACCAGTTGCGCAGATACCTATACAGTAATATGCCATCCGTCCGTCAAAAGGTTCACTGGTATCATACTTTTCCCAATCTATGGTTGTATGCGAATCGAGAAATGCTGCCATGACGCGCCACGACGTCTCCCTGCACGTGGAGTTTAAGAGCGACGGTCATTTCGGCGCGCTCGGCGAGCGCGCCCTACCACGCTATACTGCCGAATGGGCTATTGAGAAACGTATTCCTTCAGGATCTCGACCACGCATGACTTGTCGGCGGGGACTTCGCCGCTGAAGGCGAAGGGCGTCGAGCCGGACAACGTCGGCAGCGACGCAGACAGCGTGCCCGTGCGGCGCGCCTTCCCCGTCGCGGTGACGACCACCTTCCACGTACGGCCGTCGCGGCACACGAGCGACTCGTCCGCCGCAAGCGTTTCGTCGAATGCGCAAACTGTCTTGCCGAAGGTCAGCGTCGGCTTCGCCACCGGCCCCTGCACCTCGACCACGAGCGCAGCCTTCTCGCCTGGACGCACTGGCACGACCGACGGTCCCTTGAGTCCATCCTGCGGCGCATACTCGAACGGCGCAAGCGCCTCGACGCGCAAGGACTGCCGCATCTGTGCCGTGAGCGGCTTGAAGGCCGGACGCGTCTTCCC
>JAFRNO010000362.1 GCA_017430155.1 Kiritimatiellia bacterium
CGTCCAGCGCGCCCGTGAGCAGCATCTTCAGCTGCTCGAGCTTCGCGCGCTTCGCCCGGTTCTTCCACGCCTTCTTGTTCGCGATGAAGCGCGTGGTGGAGGTGAGGATCGTGTCGACGATGCGCAGGTTGTTCGCGCGCAGCGAGCTGCCCGTCTCCGTGAGGTCCACGATCGCGTCCACGAGCTCCGGGGCCTTCACCTCCGTGGCGCCCCAGCTGAACTCCACGTCGGCCTTCACGCCGTTCTGCTTGAGGTAGCGCTTCACGAGGCCGACGGCCTCGGACGAGATGCGCTTGCCGGCAAGGTCCTTCACGCTTTTGATCTTCGAGTCGTTCGGCACCGCCAGCACCCAGCGCACCGGGTTGGACGTGGCCTTGGAGTAGTTGAGCTCGCACACCTCCTGCACGTCGCTGCCGTTCTCGTACACCCAGTCGTAGCCGCAGATGCCCGCGTCGAGGAGCCCGAGCTCCACGTAGCGGCTCATCTCCTGCGGACGCAGCAGCCGGCACTTGATCTCCGGGTCGTCGATCGAGGGGATGTAGGAACGCGAGGAACACGTGACCGTGAACCCCGCGCGCTTGAACAGCGCGAAGGTCGATTCCTGTAGACTGCCCTTTGGCAGGCCAAGTACGATTGCCATTTCTGAAACTTTCTCCAAAACTTGAAAGCGCATATTTTATCAGAATTACGTCGTTCGCGCAAGGGGCTTGCGCACAAGCGCGCGGAATGGTATAATGCGCGCCATGAAAACAGGACTTCTTTTTCTCGCCCTCCTTGCCGGCGCATGCGCGCACGGCGTGGTCCTCGACGGCCTGGCCGCCAAAGTCAACGACGCGGTCATCACCGTGGACGACGTGGGCACCGCCCTTGGCGACTTGCGGCGCGCCGGCAGGCTCGGGTCGGAAACCGACTTCAAGACGGTCTACAGCAACACGGTGGAGCACCTCGTCGAACGCCGCCTCATCCTCCAGCTCGCCGCCGAAAAGAAGGTCACGTTCCCCGAATGGGCCGTCGACAACCGCATCCGCGAGATCGTGAAGGAGAAGTTCGACGACGACATGAACAAGCTCAACGCGATGCTCACGCAAATCAAGACGCCCCTCACCGAATGGCGCAACATGATCCGGGACGACATGATCGTCACCGCCATGCGCCAGCAGATGGTCGAGAAGTACGTCACCGCCACGCCGGCGGACATGGCCCGCGAATACCGCGAGAACAGGGCCCTCTACCGCCAGGGCTCAAAGACGACCGTGAGCGTGATTCTGCTCAAGCCCGCCGACGCCGGCGACAAGAAGGCGCCGTCCGTCTCCACCCGCGGCGAGGAGATCTTCGCGCGTCTCGAAAAAGGGGACAACTTCGCGGACCTCGCCCGCCAGTTCTCCGCCGACTCGCATGCGAAGGACGGCGGCGTGTGGAAGGACGTCAACCCGCAGGAGGCCTTCCGCCCGGAAATCGCCCAGACGATCGCCGCGCTCAAGGTCGGCCAGGTCTCCAAGCTCGTCGACCTCGACGGATGGGGCTTCATCGTGCGCAAGGACGCCGAATCCTCCGCCAAGGAGCTCACGTTTGCCGAAGCCTACGACGAAATCGAAAGCAACGTGAAGAAGCGGCTGGGTCAGGAGGCGTACAAGGCCTGGATCCAGCGTCTGCGCGACGCCGCGTTCATCAAGATCTATCCCTTCCCCGAAGACAAGTGATGAACCTGACGAGTCCCAGTCAGGTCAAGGCATGGTGCATCGCCAACGGCTTCCACCCAAACAAGGTGCTGGGGCAGAACTTCCTTGTCGACCGCAACGCCCTTGAGGCGATCGTGGACGCCGCAACCCTTCCGGCCGGGACGCGCGTGCTGGAAATCGGCCCTGGACTCGGCGTCCTCACGGAGGAAATGCTCCGCCGCGGCCTTCTCGTGACCGCCGTCGAGAAAGACCTCGTGCTCGCCGAACGCCTCGCGGAGGCGCTCGGCAACCCGCCCGGCCTCGACGTCCGCGCGGGCGACGCGCTCGACCTCATCAAGGACGGCTCCTGCGACGGCTTCCCCGCCCTCGTCTCCAACCTCCCCTACCAGGCCGGCACGCGCATCCTGCTGGAACTCGTCCAGCGCATCGGCGTGAGCCGAACGGGAGGGGCCGCGCTTGTCGCGGCCCAAGACGCGCCTGAAACAATCGTCGTACTCGTGCAGACGGAAGTGGCGGAGCGCCTCGCGGCCGGCCCCGGATCCAAGACGCGCGGCCTCGCGGGCGTCTGGGTGCAGCTCGACTACGACGTCCAGCTCGTGCGCGCCGTCAAGGCGTCCTGCTTCTGGCCGCGCCCCGAAATCGGCTCCACCGTGGTGCGCCTCACGCGCCACCACCACAACGACGCGCGCACGCCCGATTGGCGCGCACGCTTCCGCCAGATCACGAAACAGGCCTTCGAACACCGCCGCAAGCAGCTTGGCGCGATCTTCAAGGGGGCGGTCCAGTCAACCGCCCGCGCCGAACAGCTCTCCAACGCCGACTGGCTCGCCTTCGTAACTCAATGTCTCACTGTCTAACGTCTCTTATCTCAGCAAGTCTCTTGTCTCAAGTCTCAGGTCTCCCCCTCACCCCAAAAACACGAAAGAAGCCGAGGCGTTAGCCCCGGCTTCTTCGCTGTTTTGGAAAAGTGCCTTCCGGCTTACCACGCGTAATGCGCGAAAGCCTTGTTGGCGGCCGCCATCTTGTGGACGTCGTCGCGCTTCTTGATGACGTTGCCCTGGTTCTGGAAGGCATCCACGATCTCGGCGGCGACGGCGGCGGGCATGCCCATGCCGTGACGGCCGGCGGCGAACGTGGTCATCCAGCGAAGCGCGAGCGAAAGCTGGCGCACCTCGTTGATCGGCACCGGAACCGGATAGGTCGTGCCGCCCACGCGGCGGGTCTTCACCTCGACCTTCGGCTTCATGTTCTCGATCGCGGCCGAAATGATCTCCAGCGGCTCCGTCACAGGGGCCTTCTGGTCGCCCTCGCCCGCCACGAACTTGTCGGGACTCTTCGCGACTTCTTCCTTGATCTTCTCGATTGCGCCGTACACGATCTTCTCGGCCGTCGTCTTCTTGCCATCCTTCATGATGATCCGGATGATGTGGGCGATCAGCTCGGAATTGTACTTCGGGTCGACGGAGACCCGCTTCTCAATCTTCTTTGCGCGTCTGGACATGGCTTATCCCTTACTTCTTCTCTTCCTTCTGACGCTTCACGCCGTACTTGGAACGGCTGCGATTGCGTCCGGAGACGCCCAGCGAGTCCAACACGCCACGCACGATGTGGTAACGCACGCCCGGAAGGTCCTTGACACGGCCGCCGCGCACGAGCACGACGCTGTGCTCCTGGAGGTTGTGGCCTTCACCGGGGATGTACGCCGTCACTTCGACGCCCGTCGTGAGGCGCACACGGGCAACCTTACGCAGAGCGGAGTTCGGCTTCTTGGGCGTCATCGTCTTGACGACCAAACAAACACCACGGCGCTGGGGGCAAGCCTTCAGCGCCGGCGATTTCGAATGCGTGGCAAGGGGATGACGCCCCTTGCGGATCAGCTGATTAATTGTCGGCATGAATGTTTTTTTCCTTACTTTTCCAAAACGGAGCGGATAATATACCAAAAATTAGACGCCTACGCAAGCCGATATTTGAAAATCGCACAATTCGTCCACAACGGGGTCCTCCGTGAGCTCATGGAGGAAGTTCCGGCGGAAGGCGAGATGCCCCCGCTCCGCGCAGAGTCGGCGGCTCGTGGCGTAGCGGAGGCCGCTCCGCATCCACCCCACCTGGATGAGCACGAAGTCCGCCAGCGTCTTGATGTTCTGGTAGTCCACGGGACGTCCCGCGCGGATGGCCTCCACCACGGCGGGGTTCGGCGCGGCCTGCGTGGGGAGGTTCCAGAACGCCTCGCAGTTGTGCCGCCAGTCGGTCGTGGCGATCTGGTCCTCCAGTACGCGGAAGATGTCCAGCTTGTCCGCGTCGCGCACGGCATGGACCGCCGCCTCGGTGAGCGGGTCGAGTCCATCCGGCACGTCGCGTCGGTTGTGGACGAGCACGGCGGTCAGGATCGCCTCGCGCTGCGGATCGCCGTCCAGCCACCCCTTCTCGACCACGATGTCGTGGGAGAAGACGGCGTGGTCCACGCTGTCCGAGTCGCGGAAGGTGTTGTAGCGCTTCAGCTGCTCGTAGCGACCGGTGTCATGGAGGAGCGCCGCCGCCTCGCACGCGCGCGCCGTCTCGGCGTCGAAGCCCTCACCCGCCGCGATGAGCTTCGCGTTGTCCACCACATGTGCCGTATGGATGCGTTTGAGCTCCATCATCGGCGGCAGCTTGCCGTCCGCCCCGCGGAACGTGTCCACGTAGGCGTCGTACAACTCCGTCAGACTAGGCACTCAGATTCCCGATCACGGCCTTGATGCGACGGACGCCGGCGGAGGAGGACTGCTCCTTCGTGATCTTGAAGCTGCCCAGCTCGCTCGTGTTCTCCACGTGCGGGCCGCAGCAGATCTCCTTCGAGACGTCGCCGATCGTGTAGAGCGTCACC
>JAFRNO010000363.1 GCA_017430155.1 Kiritimatiellia bacterium
CCGAGGCGCGCCTCGGGAAGAAGTACCTCCAGCCGTTCGGGCTCGAATTCTGGTCCATCGAGAGCTGGCAGGAGAACTCAAGCGAGCTCCCCGTCTCCAAGTTCTACAACATGGACCTCGAGACGCATCCGCAGCAGTTCCCCGAGGGCATGAAGTGGCTCGCGGACGAGATCCGCAAGCTCGGTTTCCGTCCCGGCCTCTGGATGGCGCCGTTCGGCACGGGCAACACGAACTTCTACAAGGCGCACACGGACTGGTTCCTGCACCGCAAGGACGGCAAGCCGGTTTCCTGCTGGAACGGCAAGTTCACGCTCGACCCCACGGTGCCCGCCGCGCGCGCGCACCTGCAGAAGATCTTCGACAAGGCCTCGCACGACTGGGGCTACGAGTTCTTCAAGATCGACGGCATGAGCGGACGCGGCCCCGGCTACTGCGCGCACCTCTACGAGCGGCCCGACATCCGCGCCTGCTTCGCCGACCCGTCCTGCCCCAACCCGTTCGAGCTCTGCGTGAAGGCGTTCCGCGACGGCATCGGGCCCGACCGCGTGTTCCTCGCCTGCCAGGGACACTTCACCGGCGCCGAGGCGGCGTACGCGGACGCGTCACGCACGGGCGCGGACATCGTGCACCCCAACAAGCCCGTCGGCTGGAACAACATCCTCCTGCAGGCGCGCTGCACGATCAACCAGAACTTCGCGAACACGATCGTGTTCTGGTCCGACCCCGACTGCATGATGATCAGCGACAAGGCGCTCGCGGACGAACAGGCGCGCGTGGAGACGACCATCGTGGCGCTGCCGGGCCAGCAGACCTTCGCGGGCGACAAGCTCGGCGAACTCGCCCCCGGACGCATCAAGATGCTTCAGCAGGCGCTGCCGGTGGCGGATGTGCGCCCCGCGGACCTCTACCCGAAGTTCGGCCACCTGCCCGTGTGGGACCTCTCGGTGAAGCGTCCGTTCGGCGCGTGGCACGTGGTGGCGCTCTTCAACTGGACGGACGAGCCGGCCGAGATCGGCGTCGACTGGAACGAGCTCGGCGAGCCGGATGACAAGGCGTTCCTCGCGTGGGAGTTCTGGACGGAGACCTGGCAGGGCCGCCTCACGGAGCGGCTCGAGATGCAGGTGCCGCCCCGCAGCGTGCGCCTCGTGGCGCTCCAGCCCGACCAGGGGCGCGTGCAGTTCCTCAGCTCCGACCGCCACGTCACGCAGGGCGCGGTGGAGCTGAAGGGCCAGACGTGGTCGGAAGGGGCCTGCACGGCCGTCCTCAACGTCATCGGCGGCTTCCCGCTCACGGCGCGCTTCGCCGTGCCGGACGGCGTGTCGGTGAAGGGCGTGAAGGTGCCGGACGGCGTGAAGGCCGCGACGCGCGCGGAGGCGGGCGGCAAGGTGCTCGCCGTCACGCTCGCCGCTGAAAAGACCGGTGACGTGCCCGTCGCAATCTCTTTCTAACCAGCAACCAAAGGAACCACCCAGTCATGAATACGAGACGACAGTTCATTCGCGGCGCCGCGGGCGGCGCGGCCCTCTTCAACATCCTGCCGCGCGCGCTCATCGCCGGCAGCGGCCAGACGCCCCCGAGCGAGACGGTGCGCGTGGCGTCGATCGGCGCGGGCGGACGCGCCGTCGCGGACATCTACGGCCTCGAACGGGCCGGCGCGAAGATCGTCGCGCTCTGCGACGTGGACCTGCGCCGCTGCGCGGGCCAGCGCAAGAAGCGCCCGAACGTGCCGTTCTACACCTATTACAAGGAGATGCTCGACAAGCACGACAAGGACATCGACGCCGTGATCGTGGGCGTGCCCGACCACTGGCACGCCACGATGGCGATCGAGTGCCTGAAGCGCGGCAAGCACGTGCAGTGCGAGAAGCCGCTCGCGCAGAGCTTCCACGAGATGGACGCCATGCTCGACGAGGCGAAGAAGCACCCGAACCTCGTCACGCAGGCGATGAACCAGGGGCACGCCTACGACACGATCCGCGACTTCCGCGAATGGGTGGAGGCCGGCCTCATCGGCGAGGTCACCGAGGCGCACATCTGGTGTCCCGCGAAGTACACCTTCATGGACGTCCTGGACGACATGAAGAAGACGTGGGAGGTGCCGAAGGAGCTGGACTGGGAGCAGTGGCAGGGCCCCGTGCCGCACCGTCCGTACTTCCCGAAGTTCCTCCCCGGCTCGTGGCGCAGCTGGACCATGTACGGCACGAACACGCTCGGCGACTGGAGCTGTCATCTGATGGACCCGCTCTTCTGGACGTTCGGCCTCGGCCTGCCGAAGACGGTGAAGGCGGAGGTCGTGGGCAGCTGGACGCCGGAAAAGCACGGCCTCACGTTCCCGAAGGGCGTGAAGACCACGTTCGAGTACGTGAAGCGCGACGGCAAGCCGTTCAAGCTCGTGTGGTTCGACGGCGAGGCGTGCCAGTCCGTCCCCGTGCCGCCCGGCTACACGGGCGACATGAAGTACTACCCGCCGCACAACTCCGACGAGGCGCGCAAGAAGCGCGACGGCATGTGCAACGGCGCGTTCGTGTACGGCACGCGCGGCGTGATCGAGTACGGCCACCACGGCGCGAACTACCTGCGCATGCTGCCCGACACGACGCTCGAGAAGCTGCGCGCCGACGGCGGCTGCCCGAAGCAGAAGTATCCGCGCATCCCCGGCAAGGACCCGAACTCGAAGCCGTACAACGAGTTCATCTTGGCGGTGAAGGGCGGTCCCAAGGTGGGCAGCGACTTCGCCTACGCGGGCGCGATGACGCAGTGCTCGCTCACGGGCGTGGCGGCGCTCTTCGACCCCGGCAATCTGCTCACTTGGGACGCGTCCGCGCGCCGCTTCGCGAACAGCTCGGCCGCCAACGCGCGCCTCCACCAACCCCGCCTCGCCGGCTGGTGACTTAACAACTTCGGGCCGAAGGCCCACTTAATAACTTAATTCAAAAGGAGAAGCTAATGGAAGTCTCAAGAAGGAAATTCATGCTGGGCGTGGGCGCGGTCGCCGCCGCCCCGGCGGTGCTGGGCGACGCCCAGAAGGTGTTCAAGGTCGGCCTCGTGGGCTGCGGCGGACGCGGCACGGGCGCGATCCAGAACATCATGGACGCCGCGGCGCTGCTCGGCTGCAAGGTGCAGCTGACGGCGACGGCGGACTTCTTCCCCGACAAGGCGCAGAAAATCTGCAAGAAGTACGGCGTCGACGAGAAGATGGCGTTCGGCGGGGCGAACGGCTACAAGAACGTGATCGCCTCCGGGTGCGACATCGTGCTCCTCTGCGCGCCGCCCGTGTTCCGTCCGCGCCACATCGCCGCCTGTGTGGCGGCGGGCAAGCACATCTTCGCCGAGAAGCCGATCGCCACCGACCCGCGCGGCCTGCGCGCGTTCCTCAAGACCGTGGCGGACGCGAAGGCGAAGAACCTCTCAATCCTCTCCGGCACGCTCCACCGCCACTCGAACCGCTTCCTCAAGCAGATCGGCCCGGTGCGGAACGGCTGCATCGGCAAGATCATGGCGGGCCGCGTCTACCGCTGCCACGGGCCGATCTGGGTGCGTCCGCGCCGTCCGACCGACACCAACGCCGGCTACCTCTGCAACAACTGGTACCACTTCTGGGAGATGAGCGGCGACCAGGTGACCGAGCAGGCCATCCACGAGGTGGACCTCGCGAACTGGTTCATCGGCCGCTTCCCCGTGAGCGCGTTCGGCATGGGCGCGCGCTGGCGCCGTCCCGCCGGCATCGGCGACATCTACGACGAGATCGCGATCGACTACGACTACGGCGACGAGCTGCACACGACGACCTTCGGCCGCCACATGACGGGTTGCGCGAACCCGTTCGGCACGCGCCTCGTGGGCACGGAAGGCGAGATCTCCGTGGGCAACAAGATCAAGCGCTGGGACGGCAAGCCCGTGGAGGAGGACCTCGCCGCGATCGCGGGGCGTCCCGACAACGGTCTCATCGCGGAGCACAAGGACTTCCTCAACGGCCTCCTGACTGGCCAGCTCCTCAACGAGGGCGAGCAGGTGGCGATGAGCACCGCGACGTGCATCATCGGCACGCTCGCGGCCTACTCGGGCCGCATGGTGCGCATGAAGGACGTGCTCGAGAACGAGCGCAGCGAGTTCTACAACGGCTGGAACGCCGCGTTCACGCCGGAGCAGTTCGAGGAGACCGAGGACATCCCGGTCCCGCCCGAAGGCGTGGCCCCCGTACCCGGCAAAGCGTGAGGTTCGGATTGAGGAATGAAGTTTTCGGATTGAGGACAAAGGACAGAGGACGAAAGACAGAGGCTTGAAAAACGATCCTTTGTCATCTGTCATCTGTCTTTTGTCCTCCCAACAAGTCAAAGGCAAAGCAAATGAACATCAAAAGACGTGATTTTATCCTGGCAGGCGCCACGGCGCTTGCGGCGGCGGGGCTGCCGCGCATGGTGCGCGGCGCGTGCGGCGCGGGAAGCTGCTGCGCCCCGGCGTTCAAGACCGTGCTGAAGAAGGCGCTGATCCGTCCGCGCCTGACGCCGGAGGTTGTGAAAGCCCTGAAGGACAACGGCTACCCGGGAGTGGAGCTGCAGGACAAGAAGGTGACCGAAGCCGAGGCGCGTGTTGCGCGCCGCCTCGCCGAGGACGAGGGCGTGCGCATCCATTCGTTCATGGGCGGCTGGTTCGAGTTCAACGCGAAGGATCCCGCGAAGCGCCGCGAGGCGATTGACGCGGCCAAGCACAACCTGTACACCGCGGCGGCCTACGGCGCGCCCGTGATTCTCATCGTGCCGGGCCGCGTGGGCGGCATCAAGATGCCAAAGCCGAGCGAGTTCAAGCTCGCGTTCGATCCGCAGACGCTCACGCTCGCGCGCGCGGCGGACGCCGACTACCCCGAATACGTGCAGGCGCAGAACGACGCGACGAAGTACGCGCAGGACGCCGTGTGGGAGCTCGTGCCGCTCGCGGCGGAGCTCGGCGTCGTCATCGGCCTTGAGAACGTGTGGAACAACCTGTGGGTGAAGCCCGACTTCGCCGCGGCGTTCATCCGCTCGTTCAAGGTCGCCACCGTGAAGGCCTACCTCGACCTCGGCAACCACGAGCGCTACGCGCCGTCCGCGGAGTGGGTCGACGCCCTGAGCGACCAGATCGTGAAGCTCCACATCAAGGACTTCAAGGTCGACCGTACCCTCGAGAGGGAGGGCACGTTCGTGCGCATCGGCGACGGCACCATCGACTTCAAGGCCGTGCGCCGCGCGATCGAGCGCGTGGGCTACAGCGGCTGGGTGTCGATCGAGAGCTCCGGCTGGACCGACGCCGAGCACTCGGCGATCATGGACCGCTTCTTCGCCGGTACGCTGTGATGGCGGGGAGTGCTGATGGAAGGTTTTGGACGCGCGACACGCAACACGCGACATGCGCATGTCGAAATGTCGTCGCGCACGTCGCACGTCGCATGTCGCATGTCCTTACC